>CALCGO010000227.1 GCA_937901055.1 uncultured Rhodobacterales bacterium | reverse complement strand
AATGCGTGTCCTCTATTGGGGCGTTTAGTGCGGCCATTAAAGACAGGGCCAACACTTCACGGGTTTTTCGTGGATCAATCACACCATCGTCCCATAGTCGGGCTGATGCGTATAAGGGGTGCGATTGACGCGCGAACATCTCGATGGTTGGGCGCTTGAATTCGGCTTCTTCCTCAAGACTCCACTGACCGCCGTTGCGCTCTATGCCGTCGCGTTTCACGGTGGCGAGCACACCTGCGGCCTGTTCGCCGCCCATCACGGAAATACGGGAGTTCGGCCATGCCCACAGGAACCGTGGGGAGTATGCGCGGCCTGCCATGCCGTAGTTTCCAGCACCGAAGGACCCGCCAACCAGCATGGTCACTTTGGGCACCTTCGTGGTCGCCACAGCCGTTACCAGCTTGGCACCGTGGCGCGCGATCCCTTCGGATTCGTATTTTTGCCCCACCATGAAACCAGTGATATTCTGAAGGAACACCAGCGGTATTTTCCTTTGCGAACAAAGCTCTATGAAGTGCGCGCCCTTAACAGCGCTTTCGCTGAACAACACGCCATTGTTGGCGACAATGCCAACAGGGATGCCCATAACGTGGGCGAAACCGCACACAAGTGTGGTGCCGTAACGGGCTTTGAATTCGTCAAAACGGGAGCCGTCCACGACGCGGGCGATAACTTCGCGGATGTCGTAGGGGGTTTTCAGATCGGCCGGAACAACACCGAAGATTTCTGCGGGGTCGAAGGCCGGTTCCTCGATAGCTTGCAGCGCCACTGTGGTTGGTTTGGTGCGGTTCAGGTTGCCAAGTGCTTGGCGCGCCAAATCTAGCGCGTGGGCGTCATTTTCTGCAAGATAGTCGGCCACACCGGACAGGCGGGTGTGAACATCACCGCCGCCCAAATCCTCCGCACTTACGATTTCGCCTGTTGCGGCCTTCACCAATGGCGGGCCTGCGAGGAAGATAGTGCCTTGTTCTTTAACGATGATTGTTACGTCTGACATCGCGGGGACGTATGCGCCGCCTGCTGTGCAAGAGCCCATAACCACTGCGATTTGCGGAATGCCTTTGGCGGACATATTGGCTTGGTTGAAGAATATGCGACCGAAGTGGTCGCGGTCCGGGAACACCTCGTCCTGCTGGGGCAGGTTTGCGCCGCCGCTGTCGACCAAGTACACGCATGGCAGGTTGTTTTGTTCAGCAATCTCCTGTGCACGTAGGTGCTTTTTCACCGTCATCGGGAAATATGTGCCGCCTTTTACGGTGGCATCGTTGCAGACGACCATGACCTCGGCGCCGTGAACGAGGCCAATTCCGGTAATGACGCCAGCACCTGGTGAGGCGTTATCGTACATATCATGCGCGGCAGTGGCACCGATTTCCAGGAATGGCGAGCCTGCATCCAGCAAGTTCGCGATCCGGCGTCGTGGCAACATTTTGCCACGCGAGAGGTGGCGTGCACGAGAGCGTTCGTTGCCTTGCGCGGCAACGGCTGCGACTTCCGCGATTTGTGCGAGGGCTGCTTCGTGAGCGGCTACGTTCGTTTTGAACGTGTCCGATCCGGCGGTGACGCTGGATTGTAGCTGCATCATCCCGTCACTTTCATCAGTTCGCGTCCAATCAGCATACGGCGGATTTCAGATGTCCCTGCCCCGATTTCCATCAGT
>CALCGO010000226.1 GCA_937901055.1 uncultured Rhodobacterales bacterium | reverse complement strand
ACACTGTCTCAACCGACTGATCAGAAACCGCGCTATAGACGTGAGCCGCCGTTGTAAGGGGGGGGCAGGTAAACTGCGCGTATGGGTGATCGTCGTGCGAGGCGACCCGAAGGTCACAGCCTTCGCCGCGCCCAACTCTGACTCCTGCCTCATAACATGCAGACAAAAGTCCGATCGCAAGCCGGTCGTTACTACATAGGACAGTATCGGTGGGCAGCCCCTTTTCCGCGAGTAGCTTCAGCCCACCTTGACGCCCAATCTCCTCAAACGCCCATCCTTCCCCGTCAATTTTGATGACATGCGGCTCCAGAGACAACCGCTCCATCATCGCGATGTACGCGTTCCGCCGTTTATTTGCGTTCGGGTTAGCGGGGTTACGCATCTCAAAGAAGCTCGGAGGCTCTCCCGTTCGGCTCAAATATTCCACTGTTTGCAAAACAAAACTGTGGTTATCGGACCCTACGAACGCCTCACCCATGCCGTCGATATTACTGTCAAACAACACTGTGGGAACATATTTGCAGAACGTTTCAATCGCGGACTTATCTGACTCCCGGCCCAACGGCGCCAGCAACACGCCCGCCGGCTTCAACGATCTCAGTCCATCCAAAATGTCATTCTCAAGCTTGACCTCACCATGCGAGCTAAACAAATGAGGGGTGAAACCCGCCTCGATACAACGCCGCTCAATTACGCGCACAATCTCGCCAAAGAAAGGATCGGCCAGGTAAGGGACCACAATACCAATCGTTTTCGTCAGCCGCCGGTTCTGATTCATCGCATAAACATTAGGACGGAAGTCGTGCTGCTCCAGCGCTTCCTCAATCCGGTCTCGGGTTGATTTTCGTACACTGGACGGATCGTTAAAGTATTTCGAAACCGTAGGTCGGGATATCCCGCTTACGCTTGCGAATTGCTCCATATTGCGAATCTGTTTGTCACTCATATCCGACACCTCGACACTTGGCGGCACACGCGTCACCGCCATCAAACGTATGGAAAATCCGGCTCAATTCGAAATCGGGAAACTTAACGCGCGCTATATTCATAATTTACATTAGTGGGAGTCAAATCCAGCTACGTCAAGGATTCACAGCCAAAAGCCCGAAACTCCAGCATACCAAAGCTGGCGACCGACGAATATTGCGGCCGCGCTAGAACGTTGGTTACTAAAGTATTTCAGTGGTGAGCCGTGCAGGATGTGGTGGCAGCGGCGGTATTTGGTATCGTTCAACGAGGGCTTCTCTAGTAATGGTAGTTGTCTTGGCGCTCATGTAATCATACCAATCATCGTATGTCTAATAAATCCATTTTTTGCAACATACAGAGATTCGTATGTCGACAAAAGTGCAATTCTTGAATCACACGAGCAAACAGTCGCCGTTGGCTGCCTTTTAGGTCGGGATTGCCGTCTGAGACCAAACATTGGTCCCACATTCAATGCGTCAGCCCCCGATCCATCTCGACCTCCCGCTCTTCTAGCTCTGTCTCAGCCTCTCTTCGGCGGCTTTCACTAATTTCAAGCTGGTCTCGAGTTGCGTGCGCAGCCTCCCGTAGTTCGAGCCCTCGTTCAGCAAGCCGTGCAACGCAGCCACGGACGCCACTTGCGATTGAATGAGCACCGACACGCAGGCGGCCAATCCATCCATCTGGCTCTGCATCTTGGTCGTCGAACGTGCCTCTAACCCGCTCAATTCCTTTGCTGAGACCTCGCAAGCCGTCACCAACCGCTCGACGCAGGCGAGCAAATCGCGTTCCCAGGCTGTCAGGGGTGTCGTCATCTAATCCTCCTCGATCTTGATACAGGTCACTGACCTGCCGCCCAGCGTACAGGTCCTCAGGCGTGTCTTGGTGGGATCCAGCATCAGCCATGTCCCGTCCTCCCTGTCGATCCGCGTCAGGCCCAGTTCCGTCAGTTCCGAGCTCTCCAGCATCAGCGTCCAGAGCAAGCTCGCGGCCATCATCGAGACGATCCCCGCCAAGAATGTCCCCGTGATCAGCCAGGGCGAGATCGTCAGCCAGCTCTTGTTCTGTCGCAGAAAGCTGCGGGTATCGCTCTCGATTGTACG
>CALCGO010000225.1 GCA_937901055.1 uncultured Rhodobacterales bacterium | reverse complement strand
CCACCGCTATTGTTTGTTGCGATGTCGCTTTGCGCACTAGGGGACTATTTTCTGTCGCGCGGCGACGGGCGATTCATTCCGGGGTTGTTCGCATTTCTGGCAGGGCATCTCGTTTATATTGCTTTGTTCATCGCCTTAAGCGCGGGGGCGGGGTTTGGCTGGTCTATGCTGTTAGTCATTCTCTATTCCAGCGTGTTCACCGCCTATTTGTGGCGTACCACCGGCAAGTATCGCTGGCCTGTGTTCGCATATGTCTTGGTAATCACCGCAATGGCTGCGGTTTCTTTAACGCTGCCATCGGCGTATTTGTTGACCGTCGTGGGCGTTTTTGTATTCGTTTTTTCCGACAGTGTGCTGGCTGTTCGAATGTTTATTGTAACTGATCGGCGGGCAAAGCTTCGACTATCCTGGGCCGTTTGGGTTTCCTACATTCTTGGCCAATCAATGATACTAGTCGGCGTTATTGCGGCCACCTAACGGAACAAGTTCTTGCCAATAACTGATAACCTGCAGCGAATGCTGCGGCGCCCGCAGATGAATGAGAACAGAGCTGGCGGGTCAGAATAACCGCGCGATAAGCTACGTGGTGGCGACCTCAAGTGCTTCAAGGGTTGGGCGTTCTAGTCGTGCCAGCAACTTCCAAACATTCGCGCGGCACTGAGCTGAGGGACTACCAGGAACTAACTCTAGGGATAAATTTGGTTGGCGTAACACAATGCGGCGCCAGTCATGCACAATCAGGGCTCGTATTACGGCTGTTTCGGAAATCGTTGGCGAATATCCATTGTCTAGTGCGCCCGCGACGACGTCGAGGTTTTGTTCGAGTCTGATATACTCCTCTACGGTCGCTGCGTCCGCGATCAGCGCCTGCAACCATTCGGGGATGGTTGAGAGGGTTCCCTCGACTACCAAAAAATCACCAACACCTTGCGGCGCGTGTCCAGCACCGACGTGCACGTTCGGTAAAACTCTGCGATATCCGCGTATTACAAGGTTTTTTTCATCAATTTGTGTGTCAGGGTTGGCAAGCAGAACGTGCCATGCTTCGGGTGGGTTGATCGTCGCTGCATAGATGCGCGGACTGGCAATCAGGCTCTGACTTAGACCATATTCCGTCAGGCGATGTTTACTCGTTCGGCCAACCTTTTCCGTGGCAATCCAACCGTCCCGGCGCAAACGGTGCAGCGCTACTCGCATTGCTTGTGGCTTTATTCCGATCCTTTGGGTTAGCGATGACAGCAACGGCCCGCTAATTTCGTCACCGGTTTTTTGCGCCAAGTCACCAAAAATCGTTACGAGAATGGACCAGGTGCGACTATTTCCGCTACCCGCCAATTCTTCTATAATGCTTTCGAAACTATGCTGCGAAGTATCTGTCATGCACGCGTTATAACGCGTACATGACAGCAGAGATACATCAATACTCGTTCATCGTTAGAAGCTCATATTCTGCAACCAAATCATCATCTTGATTGGTTAGCGTGACATGCCAACGAACCTCGCCGTATTCATCATTCCGCCTTGTCTTTTTCTTGACAGTGAGGCGGACTTTGATGCTGTCACCGGCCACAACAGGCTTCATGAAACGCAGGTTTTCCAACCCTGTGTTAGCCAGAACCGGCCCGGGATTTGGCTCCACAAACAGGCCGGCAGCGAATGACAAAAGCAAATATCCGTGTGCTACACGGCCCGGAAAAAACGGATTGGCGGCAGCGGCATCTTCATCCATGTGGGCGTAAAAGTTATCACCGGTGACTTCGGCGAAATGCTCGATATCCGCAAGCGTGATTTTGCGGGCGGCGGTGTTAATAGTCTCACCAATTTCGAGTTCGGTGAATGTGCGTGTGAAGGGATGCACCGGGGCGGGCGCCTCGGACGCACCACTTACCCATTGTTGCCCGATTGCTGTCAGAATGTCTGGGCTGCCTTGGATTGCGGTACGTTGCATATAATGCATAACCCCGCGAATACCGCCCATTTCCTCGCCACCGCCAGCACGGCCGGGTCCGCCGTGAACCATATGCGGCAAGGGGGAGCCGTGTCCGGTGCTTTCCTTCATGGAATCTCGATTATTGAAGTACAGCCGCCCATGATACGCACCAGCCCCCAAAGCCACATTGCGGGCCACTTCGGGATCGCGTGTGATGACCGAGGCAACAAGGCTGCCTTGCCCACGGTTAATCAGTTCTACTGCGTGATCCAGATCGCGATACCCCATGACTGTGGAAACGGGGCCAAAGGCCTCCGTATCGTGGACACGTTGGGCGGTGTCGGGGTTTTCACAATGGAACAACATAGGCGGGACGAACGCACCTTTTGCTGGGTTCGCATTAAGCGTATCAAAATTCTCAGGGTCTCCGAACACGCGTGTAGCCTCGGTGCTAATAATTGCAGCTTGCGCCAAAACATCCGTCTTTTGCGCCATAGAAACAAGCGCCCCCATGCGGACACTCTTGTCGCGCGGGTCCCCTATGATAGTTTTGTAAAGCCGTTCAGAAAGCGCCGCGATCACCGCTTCAACTTGATTTTCAGGCGCCATTATCCGGCGAATTGCTGTGCATTTTTGCCCTGCTTTGGTCGTCATCTCTCGTTGAACTTCTTTTACGAACAGATCGAATTCCGGTGTTCCTGGAACCGCATCAGGTCCAAGAATGGATGCATTCAAACTGTCCTGTTCCGCGACAAATCGAACAGAGTTTTCAAGGATGTTCGGGGCCGATCGAAGTGCCAGTGCAGTTCGCGCAGATCCTGTGAAACTAACCACATCTTGCATGCTCAGCCGATCCAGAAGATCGCCGGTGCCACCAGAAATAAGCTGAACCGCACCCGCTGGCAAAATCCCACTTTCAACCATGATGCGCACACAGGCCTCGGTTACGTAACAGCTTGAAGTTGCCGGTTTAACGATGGCCGGAACCCCTGCCAGCAGTGTTGGTGCAAGTTTTTCCAGCATGCCCCAAACCGGAAAGTTGAACGCGTTGATATGCACCGCGACCCCTTGCAAAGAGGTGCAAATATGTTGCCCTAAAAACGTGCCGTTACGCGACAATTGCTCAACTTCGCCATCAAGGTAGATATGCGCATCCGGTAACTCGCGCCGCCCCTTTGAGGCGAAAACGAACATCGTCCCAACCCCCCCGTCGATATCAATCAGATGATCCGACTGGATCGCGCCAGTATCAAAACTGATGTCATAAAGCGCTTGTTTATGCTGGGAAATGTGCGCAGCCAAAGCCTTCAGCATACGCGCACGATCATGAAATGTCATGGCGCGAAGGGCAGGGCCGCCAACGTCTTTGGCATAATCCAACATACGCTGAACATCGAGGGAATCATTGCCAGCCTCGGCAATTACCTCGCCTGTGATAGCGCTTGAGATGCTGCGCGCGCCAGCCCCGGGCGTCACCCATTCACCGGCCGCAAAACTGCTGATTTTCTGAAGTGTCATCTGAATTATCCTATCGTTTCGGCGTAATGCATCGGTCCGCCGCGCCAGCGCGGGAAGCCGTAGCCGTTGATTTGTACGGTATCCACATCTGCGTTTCGCTCGGCTATACCTTCTTTAACAATGTCTGCTCCCTCACGGGCCAGCACCGCCAATAGGCGCTCCGAGATTTCTTCAGCCGTGAATTTCTGACGATTAATCCCATTGGAAGCCGAGTACCCAACGATCAGTTTTTCAACGCTCTCATCACGTATCGGCGTGCGGTTTCCCTCCTGATACATATACCACCCTTGACCTGTTCGTTGCCCAAGACGACCAAGCTCGCAAAGCTGATCTGCGATGCCAATATACCGTTCATTTTCGTCGCGAACCTGCCGTTTCCTATTGGCCCACGCGATTTGCAGCCCGGTAAGATCTTGCAATTCATAAGGCCCCATCGGCATGCCATAGGCGCGCATTGCCGCATCGACCTCAAATGGCAACGCCCCGTCGGCTAGAAGATTATCTGCCTCGCGACGATAGGCGCTAAGCATGCGGTTACCGATGAAACCATCGCAGATACCTGACAATACAGAAACTTTGCGCATCCTTTTCCCAAGCGCAAAACAGCTAGCCAGAACCTCTGAGCCGGTATCCGGTGTTTTCACAATTTCTAGCAATTTCATGATATGCGCGGGGCTGAAAAAATGCAGACCTAGGCAACGTTGCGGGTTTGTAATACCGTCAAATATTTGGCGTGGATCTAAATAAGATGTGTTGGTCGCCAAGATCGCATCTTCGGAAACGACGCTGGCCAATTTGGCGAACACTTCGGACTTTACAGCCACATCTTCGAACACCGCCTCAATCGCAAGATCGGCAGATTTGGCATCAGCGTAATTGTCCGTTGTAGTTAGGGCGCCCAGCCGCGCATCCATGGCTTCTGCCGTAATTTTCCCACGTTTTAAAGCCCCTTCAAGCAATCCTCGCACGCGTTTATAGGCGGCCTTCGCGGCCTCCGCGTCACGCTCGATGACTGTAACCGACAGGTTGGAGTTCAGCATTGCCACGGCAATACCAGCCCCCATCAATCCACCGCCAACGATTGTAACCTCGCTAATGGGCCGTGGCTTAGCACTAGCAATCGCGGCTGGTTTGGCCACAGCGCGTTCGGCGAAAAAGGCGTATCGCAATGCGCGAGATTCTGATGTGTCGCGTAACTCCAAATGCAGCGCCCGTTCTAGCGGTTGGCCCTCATTGAAGGGCAGGGCGGACCATTGCAGCGCCTCCAAATTGCGCAGCGGTGATAGCTGGCCCTTTGCACGTCCTTCAATTGTGCGGCGTTTACGTTCGACTAACGTATCTTCATATTCGGAAACATCGCGCAAACTAACCGCCACAGGTCGCGCTGGCATGTTCTCTGCGAACACGATTGCCGCTGGCTTCAAATCGCCCTCAACAACCAAATCAAGCCCGCCGAGCTTCAGCAATTCATCAGCACCCAAAATTTTCCCACTGCACGCAACGTCAATCGCATCCTCCATGCCAATTAGCCGAGGCAACCGTTGCGAGCCGCCAGCACCCGGGACCAATCCAACGTTCACTTCAGGCAGTCCGAACTTGGTGCCGGCTTTGGCAATCCGCCAAGCACATGCCATAGCGATTTCGAAACCTCCGCCTAGAACATTTCCGTGCATCAGCGCGACTATCGGTGTTGGGCTATCCTCAATCGTTTGCACCAGGTCTGATAAATGCGGCAGCTCAGGCGGCGCATCAAATTCTGACATATCACCACCGGCAACGAACGTTCGCCCCGCGCATTGTAAGAAGGCAATCCTTGCATTTTGCAATTGTGATAGCGCATGGTCCAACCCGATCCGTACTGCGGTGGCGGTGGCATTGACTGGCGGGTAATCAATTGTGATCCAAGCAATGCCGTCTTCAACTTCGACAGTTACCGGTGAGGATTGGGTCATATCGATTTACTTTCGAGAGTAAGAATCTGGAGTTAACAATTTATTGACCAACCGTTCGGTTTATGCAAGGATTTGTTAAGAAAACTTAACGCGAGGGCGCAATGGGCGACACGATTCTAACTCAAACCCATCAAAATTGGGTCGAAATTACGCTTAACCGCCCAGAGAAGCTGAACAGCTTTACCGAAGAGATGCATCTGGAATTGCGAACAGCGATCGAACGCGCACGGGATGCTGGCGCGCGTGCGATCTTGATAACAGGGGCAGGGCGCGGTTTTTGTGCAGGGCAGGATTTGGGCAATCGAGACCCGTCCAAGATGACCTCGACACCTGATCTTAGCCAGACGCTCGAAAAATTTTACAATCCGTTAATAAAACTGATCCGCTCATTAGAGTTTCCGGTGGTCTGCGCCGTTAACGGTGTGGCCGCAGGGGCGGGGGCTAATATCGCGCTGGCTTGCGATATCGTTTTGGCGGCCGAAGGGGCGCGATTTATTCAGTCGTTCGCCAAAGTTGGCCTTATGCCGGACGCCGGTGGAACATGGTCGCTACCCCATCTGATAGGCGAGGCGCGCGCCAAAGGTTTGGCCCTGACGGCAACGCCGCTTAGTGCAACCAAGGCCGAGGAATGGGGTTTGATCTGGAAATCAATTACAGATGATGAATTGATGGTTGAGGCGCGTACGTTAACGAATTCTTTAGCCAACGGGCCAACGGTCGGGCTTGGATTAACCAAAATGGCCATTCAAGCGGCGAGCACGAATTCTATGGGTGATCAGCTTGATCTAGAAGCCGAAAACCAAAAGGTTTGTGGTGCAACGCCAGACTATGCTGAAGGTGTCTCGTCCTTTTTGCAAAAACGTGCGCCCGAGTTTAGCGGAGAAAGATCATGATGCCCAAAGAACGTGCCGAGAAATCGGCGGCAGCTATGTGGGCGAACGATAACGCCTCGGTCTGGTTGGGAATGGAGCTGGTTGAAGTGGACGAGGGGACTGCGACGCTTCGCCTTTTAATCCAAAAGCATCACACGAACGGACACGGAAATTGCCACGGCGGGATTACGTTTACGCTGGCGGACAGTGCTTTCGCCTTCGCGTGTAACAGTCGAAACCAAGCCACTGTCGCGCAACATAACGTCATTAGCTATACCGCGCCTGCAAAAGTTGACGAGGTGTTAACCGCGATCGCGACCGAGGTCAGCCTTAATGGTCGTAGCGGAATTTACGACGTAAAGGTCACCAATCCTGAAGGGATTACAGTAGCGGAGTTTCGTGGATTTTCGCGCACCATCAGTGGTCAGCACTTTCAAGAATAAGCCAAATAGGAACGCAGCATGAAAGATTTAACACCAAATAAGTCCGACCTGGACCTGATCGAAATTGCGTCGCGCGATGAAATTCAGGCGCTGCAATTGGAGCGTCTGAAATGGTCGTTGAAACATGCTTATGACAACGTCCCGATGTATAAAAAGCGGTTCGATGAAAAGGGTGTACATCCCGACGATTTGAAAAGTTTGGCGGATTTGGCGAGATTTCCGTTCACATACAAAGATGATTTGCGCGACAATTACCCCTTCGGATTGTTTGCTGTCCCGCGCGAACAGATAATTCGGATTCACGCTTCTTCCGGCACAACAGGTAAGGCCACTGTGGTCGGCTATACAAAGAACGACATCGACGTTTTCGCGGATATGGTCGCACGCAGCTTGCGGGCATCGGGTGTTCGCCCCGGCGAGATGGTGCATAACGCTTATGGTTATGGATTGTTTACCGGCGGTTTGGGCGCGCACTACGGGATTGAACGGTTGGGCGCGACGGTTATTCCGGTGTCCGGCGGGCAGACCGCACGGCAGGTAACACTTATTAACGATTTCAAACCGCAGGCGATCATGGTGACGCCATCTTATATGTTGAACATACTGGAGCAGTTCCACAACATCGGGATGGACCCGCGCGAATGTTCATTGCAAGTCGGTATTTTCGGAGCCGAACCATGGACAAACGCGATGCGTCTTGAGGTCGAAAAAGCATTTGATATGCATGCGGTCGATATTTATGGCCTTAGCGAAATCATGGGGCCGGGTGTGGCGAATGAATGTGTGGAAACCAAGGACGGTTTGCATATTTGGGAAGATCACTTCTATCCCGAAATCATTAACCCCGAGACTGGCGAACTTGTTGAGGATGGCGAAATGGGGGAACTGGTTTTCACCACGCTGACTAAAGAAGGCCTGCCAATGATCCGGTACAGAACCCGCGATCTTACGCGTCTGTTGCCGGGAACTGCGCGTTCAATGCGACGGATGGAGAAAATCACGGGCCGTTCTGACGACATGATGATCCTTCGTGGCGTGAATGTGTTTCCGACTCAAATCGAGGAACAAGTATTGGCGACAGGTGGCCTCGCCCCGCATTTCCAGATCGAGCTTTATCGGGCAGGGCACATGGATGCGATGCGTGTTAATGTTGAAGCGATGCCTGATGCAGCGGATGGCCTGAGCAAGACTGCGGCGGCGCGGATGCTGTCGAAACGCATTAAGGACAACGCGGGTGTTTCAACCGAAATTATTGTTTCAGATCCGGGCGGTGTTCCACGTTCAGAAGGCAAGGCGGTGCGTGTGATCGACAACCGACCGAAGGCATAGCTGTGGCCCGTACTATCGCAAAAGACTACGACGAGAAACGTGGGCAAATCCTTAAAACGGCTGCGAAGGTGTTCGCCGAGTCAGGGTTCGACCGCGCATCGATGAGCCAGCTTGCAAAGGCGTGTAACATTTCCAAGGCAAATATATATCATTACTATGACAGTAAGGATGCGCTGTTGTTTGGTGTTCTCGACACCTATCTGCGCGAATTGCGTGATCGGTTAATGAACGTTAACGGGGCGGGATTGACGCCCGCGGATCATTTGCGTGAACTGGTTAATGAAGTGTTAATGGCATATCACGGCGCAGACGACGAGCATCGGGTGCAAGCGGCTGGTATTTCCTCGCTGACAGCGGAGCAGCAAAAAATGCTACGTGGGTATCAACGCGATATGGTTGAGCAAATGTCGGATATCGTCAAAGCCATCACCCCTGCCAAATACACGCAAAACCCGCAGCGGTTGTTGGAAACAACGATGTCTATTTACGGGATGTTGAACTGGTATTACATGTGGAACCGTGACCCGAGCGAGGAAGCCCGGATCAACTATGCCAAAACAGTTACGGATTTAGTGCTGAACGGTATTAAGGATTAGAGTTCTAACTTATTGGTCATAATCCACGACGATTTTGTCGGTCATTGGGTAGCACTGGCAGGTCAGAATATACCCCTGCTCAACCTCGTAATCTTCTAGGGCGTGATTGGCGACCATTTCGACTTCGCCTTCCAACAACTTGGCGCGACAAGTCGAACACACACCAGCGCGACATGAAAATGGTGCGTCGATGTTGTTCTCTATCGCAGCTTCCAGAAGGGTTACCCCGTCTTTTGGCATCGTGAAACTTCTGGTGGAGCCGTCCATAACGATGGTGGCTTGTGTTGAACCTGTGTGGGCGGCATCAACAGATTGCGCCTTACGTTTAGCGCGGCCCGGTTGACCGCTTGCGAACAGCTCGAACTTGATCTGCTCGTCTTCGAGGCCATGATCTTTCAGCGACGTTGAAATTGCTTGCATCATCGGCTCTGGGCCGCAGATATAGGCCGTATCGACTGAATTGATATCAATCCAGTGTTTGAACAGTAGGGCACATTTGTCAGCGTCAACGCGGCCTGTAAACAGGTCGATATCTTGGCTGTCGGTTTCAAGAATATGGATGATTGTCAGGCGGTCAAGATAGAGGTTTTTCAAATCCTCCAACTCTTCGCGGAACATAATGCTGCTTACGCCACGGTTAGCGTAGACCAGCGTGAATTCGGAGCTCGGCTCGCGCGTTAATACTGTCTTAAGGATTGAGAGGACGGGGGTGATGCCCGACCCTCCGGCGAACGCCACATAGGACTTTCCATCGGTTTTGTCTGTTGCCGTGTGAAAACTGCCCATGGGCTGCATGGCTTCCATCTGGTCACCAACCTGAATGGTTTCGTTAACCCAGGTCGAAAACGCACCGCCATCAACCCGTTTGATGCCGACTTGCAGGATGCCTTCATCCTTGCCGGCGCAGATCGAATACGAACGCCGCAGTTCTTCACCGTCAAAATCACGTCTGAAGGTCAGGTATTGGCCTTGAACGAAGTCGAAATCGCCATCGGTTGGTGCGAGCGTCAAAACGACCGCATCGCGGATGGTTTTGTGAACGTCGGTTACTGTTAGCGTGTGGAAACGGGCCATGCCATTCCTCCTAGATGCATTTGAAATAATCGAAGGGTTCCAGACAATCGTCGCAACGCCATTGCGCTTTGCAAGGTGTGGACCCGAACTGACTGATACGCGATAGGTTGCTGCTGCCGCACTGCGGGCATTTGGACGGTCCGCCAGCGGCTTGAGGGGGCGCGATACCGTATTCCTCTAACGCAGTCCGACCCTTTTGGGATAACCAGTCGGTCGTCCACGGAGGAGAAAGTTGGCGTTTCAATTCCAGCTTTTCGATGCCTTTACTGCGGAGCGCTGTCTCGATGTCCAGATTGATGATGCTGGTCGCTGGGCAGCCCGAGTAAGTCGGAGTGACGTTAACAACTAGTTTATCATCTTCCCAAACAACGCCACGAATAATGCCCAGATCGACAAGCGAGATAACGGGTATCTCGGGATCGGGAACAGTTTCGAGCCATTCCCAGATAGTGTCGATGGAGGGCAGGGTGCTCACCAAGATGCCCCCGGATACGCGCGTTGCAAGAACTGCATGTCGGCTAGGATGAACCCTAGGTGTTCGGTGTGAACGCCGGATTTTCCGCCCTTGTGGGCATAGTTGCTGGCGGGAACGGTCAGGGTTGCGTCGTTTAGAATACGCCCTACCAGTTCCTCCCACTCGGCTTTCAAGGATGCAGCGCTCGGGGCAATACCTTCGCCGGCGAGGATCTCGTCAACTTCATCGCCAATGAACATCTCGCCGGTGTAATCCCAGAGATCGTCCAAGGCTTCCAGCATTCGGTTGTGGCTTTCCTCGGTCCCGTCGCCTAGTCCGACGATGGTGTCGGCGGAACGCTCCAAATGATACGCAACTTCCTTCGAGGCTTTTGCGGCAATCTCGGCCACCCGCGGTTCGCTGGATGTTAACAACTTCCCCAACATCAGGCTTTGCCATGCGTCAAACAGGAATTGCCGCATCATGGTTTTGCCAAAATCGCCATTGGGACGTTCTACGAGCAACAGATTGCGGTAATCCCATGCGTCGCGCAGATATGCCAGATTGTCGGCTGTTCTACCCTTGCCCTCAACCTCGCCAGCCAACCCCAGCCAAAGCTGAGTCTGGCCGATCAAATCTAGCGCTGTATTGGCCAGTGCGATATCTTCCTCGAGAACGGGCGAGTGGCCGATCCATTCAGAAACACGGTGGCTTAGGACAACGGTGTTATCGCCAATGCGCAGCAAGAATTCAAACAGAGCTTCATCGCGCGTCATCACATGGCCCCCACGTCGTCTGGAATGTCGAAGAACGTCGGGTGGCGGTAAACCTTGGAATTGGATGGCTCGTACAGCGGGCCTTTGTCGCTAGGGGAGGAGGCCGAGATGTTCGCGGCCTCAACCACCCAGATGCTCACGCCCTCATTGCGACGAGTATAAACATCGCGGGCGTTCTTGATTGCCATTTCACCGTCAGGGGCATGCAAACTGCCGACGTGGCGATGCGACATGCCGTGTTGACCGCGGATAAATACTTCCCATAGGGGCCATTCTTTAGACATCATATATCTCCTTATTCCGCCGCAACACGGGCAGCTTTTTTCTTGGCGTGGGCCAGCAATCCATCACGCACCCATTCGCCGTCTTCCCAAGCTTTCACACGGGCGGCGAGGCGTTCTTTGTTGCAAGGGCCGTTGC
>CALCGO010000224.1 GCA_937901055.1 uncultured Rhodobacterales bacterium | reverse complement strand
CTGTGCGCATGTTGCGCATGAGTTTTCTATAGACTTCTTTGGTGGACTTACGCTGACTTAGGGTTACTGAAAGTACATGCGCAACGGACGCACAGACGCATTTCTGTAAGGTAGCGCCCCTCTTGAATTACAACATTCGTGCAAAACACACCGATGCATGAACGTCGTCAATTAGCTTGAACGAAGTATTACCACGGTTGTCTGTGATATGCACCATGCCCGCACATCCAGGTACGACGCTGTTGATAAAGTCTTCACGTATCGCAGTTCGTATTTCCACTTCAACCACCTGCGTCGCTCGCTCACGGTCATCATCAAGAGCGAGAACAGGCACGCCGCTTGCCCGTAACGCGCTTTGTTATGGGTGATACAAACCCGCAGTTTTTGCCCGTAGCTGTATCAAAGCCAAAACCGTATTTATGGTGGGTGTGGCGGTCTTCGTTAACACTCCAAGCTCCTGCACGGACTTAACCAGCGCATCTATTTCCATGGGACGACCTTGATCCAAATCTTGCCACATGGAAGTTCGATGCGCGCCAACGGCCGCGCCGCCGTCAATGCGTCGCTCCACATCAATCGGAAATTTCACACCAAGCTTTTCCGCAATCTCTTGCGCTTCAACCATCATCCCACGCGCAACCTCTCGTATGCTCGGATCAGTACAAAGCACATCAAGCGTCGCGTGCGTGAGAGCAGATATCGGGTTGAACGACAAGTTTCCCCATAGCTTCACCCAGATTTCGTCACGTAATTTGGGACGCACAGGGGCTTTCAGCCCTGCCGACATCAATGCTTTGGACAAGGCGACCGCTCGATCGGACTTCGATCCATCCGGCTCACCAAGCGAAAAGCGATTGCCTTCGATGTGTTTAATCACCCCTGGCTCAACCACTTCTGCAGCAGGATAGACTACACAACCCAGCACCTTATCAGGACCAAAGCCATTCCACTGCGCATCGCCGGGATCAACAGAGGCAAGCCGAGTGCCTTCAAGCACGCCACCAACACCATGGAAATACCACCAAGGCACACCGTTAACTCCAGAAACAAT
>CALCGO010000223.1 GCA_937901055.1 uncultured Rhodobacterales bacterium | reverse complement strand
CGCCCTGTCCTGGTCACTGGCGCGTCCGGCGGGATCGGCGCAGCTACCGTCAGGTTGCTGGTTGCTGAGGGAGCAGACGTGATTGCATCGGGACGTAACGAAGAGATGCTATCGAAACTTGCGAGCGAAACCGGTTGCCGCACCCTTCCCTTCGATCTCGCATTGGAAGACTCTGTAAAAAATGCTTTGGACGGTGTTGAGCTTTTTGGTGTAGTCAACTGCGGCGGTTGGGGGGGCGAAATAGCCACACCAATGGAAACCGATGTCGCCGTTTTTGACAAAGTGCACGAGATTAACGCCCGCGGCACGTTGTTAGTCACTAAGTATGCCTCACAGAACATGGTGAAATCTGGCAAGGGCGGATCCATCGTGAACGTCTCGTCGCAGGCTTCGCTCGTTGGCCTGGCGGGGCACATCTCTTACGCGTCGTCTAAAGGTGCGGTGGACGCGATGACGCGAGTCTCAGCGCTGGAATTGGGTAAATACAACATCCGTGTCAACGCGGTGAACCCGACAGTTGTGATGACCCCTATGTCGGAATGGTACTGGGGCCGCGACGAGATCGGCGGTCCGCTCCTTGAGACCATGCCGCTCCACCGCTGGGCCACTGAGGACGATTGTGCCGCACCTATCGTGTTCCTGCTGTCGGACGGCGCGTCTATGATCTCCGGGGTTACGCTGCCGATCGACGGAGGGTTCACTGCTGTATAAAGCAACCCCTAAACCTGAACAAATAAGCGCAAAGGAAGCAACAATGTCTAAAGAACTGGATGGCAAGATCGCGGTGGTCACCGGCGCCGCGTCGGGTATTGGGCTCGCCTCAGCCGAGGCGATGATGCAGGCAGGAGCGACCGTGGTTCTGGTCGATCGCGATGCACCGGCTCTAAAAAAACTGGGAAACAAACTGGGAAACAAGGCGATCCTCCAGGTAACGGACCTCCTCAATGCAGAGAGCTGTGCGGCGATGATTCCGCAGATTCTTGAAAAGACCGGACGCATCGACATTCTTTACGCAAACGCAGGCATTTATATCGGCGGCGACTTGGTTGACACCGACGCCGCAACAATTGACCGAATGCTGAACCTGAACGTCAACGCGGTCATCAAGAACGTACATGCCGTCCTGCCCCATATGATCGAACAGGGAGGCGGAGACATCGTGGCCACCTCTTCGCTTGCAGGAAGGGCAGCGCTGAAGCATGAACCAGTCTATTCGGCTTCTAAATGGGCGGTTACGTGCTTCACACAGGCAACCCGGCGTCAAGTGATCCAGCACGGCATCCGCGTGGCACAGGTCTCTCCCGGTCCGGTCGCTTCGGCATTGCTTGCCGATTGGCCGGCCGATCGATTGCAGGCGGCAAAGGATGCAGGCGCCATCATGGATGCGTCTGCTGTTGCTGAGGCAGTGATGTTCATCCTCACCCGCCCGCGAAACATCACAATCCACGACATCGTCGTTTTACCAACGAATATTGACGCATAATGATCTTGGTCTCGGCCGCCCGTCGGAGTCCATGACCGACAAAATAGAGAGCGCAACCCGATACTGCTTCCAAGGAAATTGATATCTGGCACTCGCGCCGAAGGTGTTGGTCGACGGTGCGGACCCGTGAAGGACGAGAGCCGTTATTTGCACTTGAAACTGAAGTGAATAATACTCGACCCAAAACATCACGATGCCACGCGGTTTGGAATCCACGCCCTGAAATTTGGCTCTACTGGGGCCCATGCCAAATTGGAAAGGCTTCGGCCTTTTTGGGAAACGCAGAAGAAGAAAAAAGAACAGACGGGCCGTTTGCTTGAAAGGCCCAAAGCTCACACCTAGTACGGCGCCGCAGGCCGCAAAGCAGCCATTCTAACGAAGCGCAGCAAGCGGAATTAGGGCTCTTAGGGTACCTTCGCCACATCTCGCACGAAGGTCAGCTTTCTATGCAAACAGC
>CALCGO010000222.1 GCA_937901055.1 uncultured Rhodobacterales bacterium | reverse complement strand
ACCCGATACACCTTAACTTAGCCGTAAACCTGTTCGGAAAAGTAGGACCGCTTCATACTATAACGAAAGTTCTGACATCAAGCGCAATCTATACGGGAAGTTACGGCTGTAATCTGTCGATTTCCCAAGCACCTTGCGGGCCGCTCCGTGCCCAGCGAAACCTATCGTGTAAACGATGCTGTCCGTCCGCCCAGAACTCGATTTCGCTTGGAATAATCCGATAGCCGCCCCAGAACGGCGGCCGATCAGGGTTCAAACCTTTGGAGGCCGTGCTTTTCGCCACTTCCGCCAACAACTCCCCGCGTGAACCAAGCGGTCGCGATTGCTTCGATGCCCAAGCACCCAAACGGCTCGGTAAAGAGCGTGACACATAATACGCATCCGCCTTCTCACCGGCCTCACGCTCGACCACGCCGCGCACCCGGATTTGGCGGCGCAAGGATTTCCAATGCATCACAAAGGCGGCCTTCCCACCCTGATCAATCTCGGACGCTTTGGCACTGCCGTAGTTTGTATAAAAAACAAACGCGCCGTCTTCGATATCTTTCAACAAAACCATCCGCGCATTTGGCATCCCGTCTGCATCAACCGTCGACAGCGCGATGGCGTTCGCGTCATTGGGTTCAGCCCCCTCGGCCTCCGTCAACCAGCCGCGTGCTATCTGAAACGGGTCATCGCCCGCAAATATACCGGTTCGTTTCGAATTTTCCTGCATTACGCCCTCAAACGGTTCAACAATCTTGCTGCATGTGTTTCAATAGCTTAAACCAGCGAAATAAATCTATGACAAGGGGCATACCGATGGGTGCAGGACTTATGCAAGGCAAGCGCGGCCTGATTATGGGCGTCGCGAACAACAAATCAATCGCATGGGGCATCGCACAAGCATGCCACGAACAAGGGGCTGAACTGGCTTTCACCTACCAAGGCGAGGCATTGGGCAAACGTGTTAACCCGCTGGCCGAAAGCTTAGGCTCCGATATCGTGCTGGAATGTGACGTCACCAACGACGAATCAATCGACGCCGTGTTCGCCGCATTGGAAGCTAAATGGGGCAAGCTGGACTTTCTTGTCCACGCCATCGGCTTTTCCGACAAGAACGAGCTGCGCGGACGTTATGTTGATACCACCGCCAAAAACTTCGATCTAACGATGAACATCTCCATCTACTCCTTCACCGCTGTTGTTCAGCGCGCTGAAAAGATGATGCCGGACGGCGGGTCTTGCCTGACGCTGACCTACTACGGTGCAGAAAAAGTTATGCCGCATTACAACGTCATGGGCGTTGCAAAAGCCGGGCTTGAAGCTTCGGTCAAATATATGGCTATGGACCTTGGCCCCAAGAACATCCGTGTAAACGCGCTGTCGGCTGGCCCGATCAAAACGCTTGCAGCCTCGGGTATCGGCGATTTCCGTTACATCATGAAGTGGAACGAATTGAACTCCCCTTTACGACGCAACGTAACACAAACCGAGGTCGGCAAATCCGCGATGTATCTGCTGTCTGATCTATCCTCCGGTGTGACTGGCGAGAATCATCACGTAGATGCCGGATACAATGTGGTGGGTATGAAAGCCGAAGATGCACCAGACATCGGCGTAGTAACAGGACGCAAATAATGACTGATAGACTTCCTCACGAAAAAGGCTTCCACATCAGCTGGGATCAAATCCACCGCGACAGCCGCGCTCTTGCATGGCGTCTGGACGGCAAAGGCCCCGATGATGGCTCTTGGAAAGCCGTTATTGCCATTACACGTGGCGGCTTGGCTCCTGCAATGATCGTAGCACGCGAACTGGACATCCGCACAGTCGATACCATCAGCATCAAATCCTACGACCACCAAAAGCAGTCCGAGGCGGTTGTCCTGAAATCGCCAGACATGGATTTGATGGGCGACGGCGAAGGCGTTCTTATTGTCGATGATCTGGTTGATACCGGAAAAACCCTAAAAGTTGTCCGTAACCTGTTCCCGAAAGCACATATCGCAACGGTTTACGCTAAACCCGAGGGACGGCCGATGACCGACAGTTTCATCACCGAGGTAAGCCAAGACACATGGATTTTCTTCCCATGGGACATGGCCATGCAATACGTCGAGCCTTATCGCGGCACTGATTGATATCAAACACCCCGCAGTAATTGCGGGGCGTTTACCCAAAATTTACCATTTATCTGTATATCTACATTTGCCGAGCAGGACTTAAAACGTTCATTGGGGTATCGCGCTTGTGCAAACCGTTACGCAATTCAATCCGATCACCCGCTTAACGGGTCGTCAGACTAGCAATTGGCGACGCCAGCTTGGTGTTGAGCCGCAAAGCGCGATAACCCCGCTACTAATTTCGATCAGTCCACCCCGACAGATCAAATCCGGTTCTACGGCAGAACCTCCCGAGATTTCAGCAAATAAGGCGCGGATCACTCCGAACGCCCTATTTTTTGTGCCTGAATTTCCGGTTAAACTCTAAAGGGCGCGTGCAAATCCCACGCCCTATATCAGTTCGTTATGATCTCCGGCCCCATGAAGTATGTGGGCAAGAACGTCGAGATCACCGGAATGTAAGTCACCATAATCAGGAACACGAACAGGATCGCCAGCCATGGCAACGCGGCTTTCACCACGCTCATCATCGGCATACCCGCCACCCCCGAGGTAACAAATAAGTTTAACCCCACCGGCGGCGTTATCATCCCGATCTCCATGTTCACCACCATGATGATACCAAGGTGAATTGGATCCACGCCCAACTCGATAGCAATCGGGAACACCAGCGGCGCGACGATCACGATCAGGCCGGATGGCTCCATAAACTGCCCGCCCACCAACAGGATAATATTGACGATCACAAGGAACACAATCACGCCAAAACCTGCGTTCAGCATGGCCCCCGCGATCTGCTGCGGGATTTGTTCCTCTGTTAGAACATGTTTCAGGATCAGCGCGTTGGCGATGATGAACAACAAGGTCACCGTAAGCTTACCCGCCTCGAACAACGTATCCTTGGTATCTTTGTGCACCCAAGCCGTCACCAACGCCCAAGGTTTTTTCAACAATGAAACAGGCGCGCCACCATCTTTGCCCGCCAACGGCCCCATATCACGATAAATGAACATCGAAATCAGGAACGCATAAACCGCCGCCACCGCAGCCGCCTCGGTCGGCGTAAAGATACCGCCGTAAATACCACCCAGAATGATGACCATCAGAAACAAGCCCCAGCCAGCATCCCTTGCGGACCGACCCACCTCGCCCCAGCCAAGCCACTCACCCTTCGGCAGGTTCTTAACCCGCGCCCAGATATAAATCGCGACCATTAGCATAGAACCGGCCAACAGCCCCGGGATCACTCCCGCAAGGAACATCCGCCCCACGGAAACATCCGTAGCCGAAGCGTATACGACCATCACAATCGACGGCGGAATCAATATCCCCAACGTTCCGGCAACAGAGATAATCCCTGCCCCGAACTCTTTGGAATATCCCACCTGCTGCATTCCCGCGATCACAACGGACCCAATCGCCACCACTGTGGCAGGCGAAGAGCCTGACAAAGCCGCAAACAACATACAGGCCACAACGCCGGCAATGGCCATACCGCCATGTAAATGCCCAACCAGCGCGATGGAGAACCGAATGATCCGCGTCGCCACACCGCCCGTGGACATGAAAGAAGACGCTAGGATGAAAAACGGGATCGCCAACAACGTGTAATGCCCGGCCATCGCCTGAAACATCGTCTGCGCAACGGAAGCCAGTGATGTATCCGAAAGCACCAGCAGAAACAGTATCGAACTAAGGCCTAGCGAGACCGCGATAGGCACACCGATCAGCATAAACCCGATGACCATTACAAAAAGAATAATAACATCCATGATTAAGTCTCCGCATCCCGTTTGGCCGCAACTTCGCGCACAGCATCTTCAGCTTCGTGGCTAACGATCAGGCTAGTTTGCCTACCCGTTGCCAAATGACTCGCCGCCTGAATAAACCGAAACAGCAACAACCCCATGCCCAGTGGCAGAATCGCATACGGAATGAACCGCGGCAGTTTTTCGTATTCCTCGCCCTCGTTCATCCAGCCTTCAATAAAGCGCAGCCATTCAGGCACAGGTATATCGTTGGTTTCATACCAGGCACGGCCAAGGAACTTGTCCTGAAAGCCTGTCGGTAACCAACGTCCGTCCGTTTGCGGCAGATTGGCAAAGTTCGCCCAGTAATCCCACGCGCCTTTGAACATCAAAAATGCATACACAATACAAAGAGTTACAGCGATCAACGCCATAATTTTGCGCGCCTTCGGGCTAAGAAGGTTCAAAACCGCGTCCACCCCCAAGTGCGCTGTAATTTTCACCGCGTAGCTCATGCCAAACAGCACCAGCCATGCGAACAAGAACAGAGTGACCTCAAGCCCCCAGATTAATCCGGTATTAAACCCGTATCGCAGCACAACGTTTATAAATGTGATGATTGTCATCAGACCAAGGATGATGGCTATCGCCGTCTCCTCGATTTCATTTATCACGCGGCCGAATTTTGATTGCTGGCTCATGGTGTCCCTCCTTGAAAGAAGAACTCCGGCCCAATTACAGGGCCGGAGCAGTTGGTCTTAGTGGTTGGCGTTGATCGCCTGTGCAGCCGCAATGTTGTCTGCGCCCACGTCACCTTCGAACTGAGCCCAAACTGGCATCATCGCATCAACCCAAGCCTGACGCTGTTCAGGTGACAGGTCACGAACAACCCCACCGGCAGCTTCCACAGCAGCACGTGCTTCGGCGTTGATGCGTGTGGATTCAGCATTACGCAGCTGGGTGACTTCGCCAACGATTGTCAGGAACTGGTCCCGCACATCCGCGTCCAAACCGTCCAGCCATTCGGTCGAGGTTACCAAAAGGTAATCAATGATACCGTGGTTGGTCGCAGTCGAACCGTCCTGAACCTCAAAGAACTTCTTGCCGTAAATGTTGGACCAAGTGTTTTCCTGACCATCAACAACACCGGTTTGCAACGCGCCGTAGACTTCCGAGAAAGCCATTGGCTGAGGCGAACCACCAATTGCCGCCATCTGCGCTTTCAAAACATCAGACGCCTGTACGCGGAATTTCAAACCGTTTGCATCTGTCGGCAGAACAAGTGGTACGTTGGCAGACATGTTTTTCATGCCGTTGTGCCAGAAAGAAAGACCCTGAAGACCACGACGTTGCATGGAATCTTTCATCGCCTGCCCGGTTGCAGACAACTGGAATTCGTCAACTGCGTCGATGTTCTTAAACATGAACGGCAGATCGAAAATACGGAACTGTTTGGTGAAGGCTTCAAATTTCGAAAGCGAAGGCGCGGCCAACTGTACGTCACCCTGCAACATGGCTTCCAGAACCTGATTATCATCATAAAGTGTCGAATTCGGGAACACTTCCATACAAGCGGTACCGTTCATCTCTTCATTCACGCGCTCAGCCAAAAGCGTCGCGGCGATACCTTTAGGGTGACGGTCTGTGTTTGTTACGTGTGCGAACTTGATAACAATCTCGCCCGGTTCACAACTTGCCAGTGCCGCATTAGCACTGAAGCTAGAGGCCGCGATGATCGCAGCAGCAGTAAGAAAACGCATGATATTCCTCCCATAGCGTTACACAGCCACGGGGTCCCGCAGCATTACCGCTATCAAACCAGACTAAAGGCAGAGGCCAAACGAAAACTTCCGAATTTCTCTTTTGCAAAAATACTCGTTAATTATCAGACGATTACGGGAACACTAAAACCTCTTTCCCCGCGCCCACCGGATATCTGTGCGAAATCCCACACAGCCACAGGTGTTGGTGTCACAAAATCCGCACACAATAGGGGAATCAGTCGTTTCGGAACGCCTCAGGCAGAATCGCATGTCTTTTCATCCGGTCGTATAACGTCTTGCGCGGAATCTGCAGTTCCTCACACGCCAGCGTCACTTGACCGTTTGTTCGCTTCAGACAATCCATGATGATCTGCTTTTCGATCCGGTCCATCTGCGCATTCAACCCGCGTGGCATGTCAACCTCCCGCCCCTCGAGGCCCATGGACAAGCGGTCGGCGTGGTTTTGTAATTCGCGAACATTGCCGCGCCACTGGCGTGCGAACAGTTCCGAGAAACTGTCCTCGTCCATCTCAAGCGGCGGCAAACCCATGCGCCCGCGCGCCTCGGACAGGAATACGCGAAACATGCCGCCCACATCCTCGATCCGCTCGCGTAGCGGCGCCACCCTAACCCGCGCCACATCAAGCCGAAAAAACAGATCTTCGCGAAAATCGCCCATCTCCAGCATTTTTTCCAAGTCTTCCTTGGTTGCGGCAATAACGCGGCAATCAAGACGCAACGTTTCGCCATTCGCCCGTTCAATCACGCGGTCCTGCAGTACCCGCAGCAGGCTAACCTGCTGATCCAGTGGCATAGAACCGATTTCGTCCAGAAACAGCGTGCCCCCTTCAGCGCGCTCGAACGCACCAAGGTTTTCATCGCCAAACAAAGTCCTGCGCGTCAAATCCGCCGTTAGCATTCCACAATGCACCGCCACGAATTCCCCGTTCACGCCAGAAAGCTCGTGCACGACACGGGCTGCCAGTTCTTTGCCAACACCGGTTTCGCCCGTAATCAGCAAATCCGTCCCCGTCGCCGCAACCATTCGCAACCGGTCGCGCAGTTTCGAAGTTGCTTCGGACCGCCCAAGGATCAACCTCGAGGCCGCATCCTCGCGCGTCAGCTTCGTTCGTAATGCGCGGTTTTCCATAACCATTTCGCGCGCAGCGCATGCTTTTCCGGCCACTCCGATCAGACGTTTGGGTGGGCAGGGTTTTTCCAGAAAATTGAACGCCCCGCGATTCACAGCTTGCACGGCCATCGGGATGTCGCCTTCGCCCGTTAGCAGCACGAACGGAATATCAGGGTCGATCGCAGCGCACCTCTCCAGCAACGCAAACCCATCCTTGCCAGGCATCCGCACATCCGAAATTACTACGCCTTTGAAGTCCGGCGAAATATGGTCCGTTGCCTCAATAAAGGACGCGGCCAAAGTCACGTCAAACCCGGCCAGATCGAGCGTCTGACCCAGCGCCTCGCGCACCGCTTTATCGTCGTCTACCAGAAGAACTTTCTTCATACTGCCTCCGCTGGCGTTAATTCTATGCGAAACACTGCGCCGCCGTTCCTGTGGTTCTCGCCCACGATTTGCCCGCCAAAACTTTGCACGATCCCGTAAGAAATGGACAGCCCCAAGCCCATACCGTCGCCCTCGCCCACGGGTTTGGTTGTGTAGAACGGTTCAAAAATTTTATCCTTGTCTTCAAGGCCGGGCCCGTTGTCGCGGACCTTCAAATAGACCGCACTGCCCTGCGAAATATCTACCCAGATTTGCGGATCAGTTTGCCCGTCCATTGCATCTGTGGCGTTGGAAATCAGGTTCAACACCACCTGCTGCAGCCGCACACCACCACCGTTGACCAACACAGGCGCGGTGGGTTTAGTCCAATGCACAACTACATTTTTTTCGCGCAACCGAATATCCGCCAGCTCCAGCGTATCCTCGACAACCTTGACCAAATCAACCTGCGTTGCGGGCTCCCCCTCTTTGCGGGAAAATGCCCTGAGGTTCCGAATAATCCGTCCCATCCGGCCCGCCAGACTGGAAATTTGCCCAAGGTTCTTGCTGGCTTCGCTCGTTCGCGCGCGCTCAAGTAAGATCACGGCGTTTTCAGCATAGGACTGGATGGCGGCCAACGGCTGGTTCAACTCGTGGCTGATACCTGCCGACATTTGCCCCAACGCCGCCAGCTTTCCTGCCTGAACCAAATTGTCGTTCGCAGATTGTAATTGCGCTGTGCGCTCGGCAACTCTGATTTCCAGCTCCGCTGTTGCCTTTTCCTCGATCTCGAACGGTCGGCTAGCGTTCGTCGTCGTTGCAGCAGGTTCATTATCAACAGCCCGAGC
>CALCGO010000221.1 GCA_937901055.1 uncultured Rhodobacterales bacterium | reverse complement strand
ATTCAAAAACCACAAGCGGCCGGCCCTGATCGCGGCAATCCCCGCCATGGTCATTACAGGAAGGGATTTCCAAAAACTGCGGACCAGACTGACTTCGCGGTTCAAATGCCCAAACCCGTAAATTGCCGAACTGACAGTTACCACCATTCCGGCAAGAAAATGTGCGGGCGCAGTGTTTAGTAAGTCGATCATTTGACGTGTATATCCCCTAACTACAACCAAGACACCAACGAATTACGGCGCGGCCCTTCAGTTGATATAGATCAAGCTGTGATTGAGAGGACCATATATAATGCGCCTTGAAACACGACTTATTAGAACCCTACAAGGTCTTTCTCTATGACGACACCAATACCAAATATCTGTAAGAGTTGCACTTTGCATTGCGACCCCAACAGGTTTTGCGCTCGCTTGACGACTGAGGAACTTATTAAACTGAATGGAAAGTCGCACTCGGCGAGTATGAAACGAGGCGATGCGCTTTCTGACGAGACGTTGATGCAATGGCCAATCGTAGCTGTTTCCGCAGGTGTTTTGAGCTTGCAGCATCTCATGGCCGACGGGCGCAAGTCCATCGCGGCGTTATATATGCAGGGTGACATTATCGACCTTCGGGGTATTTCGAACCGCAACCGATGCAGTCTTATCTCATTGGGAGCTTCCAAGGTTTGCAGGCTTTCGCCCGAGGTGTTTGAGCAAGTTGTTTCAACAAATTCGGACGCGCAAACCAGCGTTTGGAAAAACCTCAGAGAACAGACTTTTCGTGCTATAGACCATTCTGTGGACATGTCGAAGAAGCAGGCATTGGAGAAGTTGGCCTCGTTTATTATCGAGTGCAACCATCGGGCATTTAGCACGAAAGAAGATACGATCATTGCCAAAATCCCGGTGCGCCGTGTGGACTTAGCCGAATATATCGGGGTGCAACCAGAGACCGTCAGCCGTTGTTTCAAGGATTTACAGAATCGCGGCATTATAGAGTTTGAAAATCTTTCCGTCGTCACGATTCAGGATGTGGTTACGCTGCGCAAAATCGCAAATGGGGATTGGAACGCGGGCATCCAAAAAGTTAAGGTAACGGGATAGGCCCCGCGCGATGGTTGCTCCCAATTCAACGTAATCATAGGAACTTTGTTACATCTGGGTTAGACTATACGAAACTTGGGTACATGCATGAAAATTACAGTTTTAAGATTTCCAGCCGATATTGTTCATTGGCATTTGGTTAAAAACTTCCTTCTTCTTCGCAAAGAAGTGTTTGTGGACAAGATGGATTGGCCGCTTTTCCATGCCGACTCCATGGAGTTCGAGCAATATGATACTTTGACCTCTGTTTATATCATCGCGCACGAGGGCGACAAGGTGATTGGTGGCGCGAGGTTGGTTCGAACAGATCAATCTCAAAGCACCGGCAAAATCGTATATTCTTATATGATTAGAGATGCTTACCTAAAAAACCTACCGGGGTTGCCCGCCGAGATATGCGCAGAAGAACCACCCGTTGACCCGAATGTATGGGAGTTAACAAGATTTATGTCGCTGAATAATATGCGGGTTGGGCGCGGCATTCTGGAAAGATGCAACGCTTTTTTGAAGGAAGAAGGCGCTCACGAGTGTTTGTTTCTCGGCCCTCCAGCGTTCCTTAGAATGGCGCGAACAATGGGGTACAATCCAAAAGCGCTTGGGAAAATTACCGGAAATAAGGATGGTAGATTTTTGGCATTCAGTTGCGACGTAATTTAGGGGCGCTTTCCGTACGATTACGCACATTCATTCACCATAAATCACCTTGACACAACCTTTGCATGTTGTACTTTACGACACAGTATTTATATTTATTGTTTGCTTTTCCCCCAAAAACTTATACTTTTAGATAATAACTCGACAGAGGAATCCTATGTTAAAATCCATAATTCCAAATTTTGAATCGGAAATTTCTTCGCTTAGATTTTTAGGCGAGTCCGGCTTCATTATGGCTTTCAATATGACATTTCGAGGGCCGGAATACCTTCACTCGGAATACTCGGAAGAATGGCAAGAAATTTACGAAGAAAAGAACTACTTTTTTATTGATCCCGTATTAATCTGGTGCGTCACAAAAAGTGGAACCAAGCGGTGGTCTGATATCAAGTTGCCAGATATTCGCGGCGTTATGAAAGAAGCGCGGAAGCACAACTTGACCTATGGAGCCGCGTTTTCGCGCAAATCAATGAACAAGCGGTCATTTTTGACAATTTCGAGGCCTGACCGAGAGTTTACCGACGAAGAAATATCGCATCTCGATGACAAGTTTAACAATCTGGTCGATTATGTTGTTGGTCAATGCGGCCTAACGAGCAAAGAACTGGATGCGTTGCGCGGGTTGAGAGATGGGCTGAGTTACAAACAAATCGCAGTCGAACTCGAAATTTCTGTCCCTACCGTCAAAAGCCGCGCCGAGCGGGCAAAGGGTAAGTTGGGGGCGAAAACTACAACACAGGCTGTTGCCATGGCCTCCACCCGGAACTTCATTTGACCTTTGTTGGTCACTTTGGGCGGCCAAGTGCCGCCCTATCCTAATGCAAACTCAACGCAAGCTTCAAAACACCAACTTTGGTTAGCGCGTCGTCAACTTCGATTTCCGGACCAACAATTTCGACATCAAGGCCAAGATACTCCGTCCAACGCGCCCATTGAGCCGGCATCAAACCGATAATTTGCGACGCCCCCAGAGTACGTGCGGCGCTCGTCATTTCGGCAACCAAACTGGCCTGCACACGGGAGCGAAGTCTCTCGGGAACGTCATCTGAAATGAACACGCGCGAAGCTTCCCAGATATGTGAGGCGACGGGAGCCTCATAATCCATCAAATTGCTTGGTATAGTATTCAGCAGGCCACGTTGCGCATCTCGTATCATATATGAATACACACCGCATTCTGCGGTTGTTGGCGTCAAACGCACGCCGGCAAGAACCTTGCCGTTTTCATGAACAGCGATCCAACGACTAGCCGGTGAGTCGTATTGATCATATTCCATCCCGTCGGTTTCCGGGATTTCCCAACTCGCTTCTTGGAACAACGAGCGCTTGCGCGCACGAAAAAGGGTCGTAAGCAAGTCACCATACGTGTGCAAGTTGTCGAAGGATAGGGTAGTCGTAAGCATGGTAGCCTCCAGCTTTAATCGAAACATTCTGTGTTGAGAAACTATTTGAGCAACCCGTTATCTTTGCATTTGCCACCCGTATTGGTAGCTATTGTCTAGATAGGTCACCTGTCGAGCTTTCACGGGTTTATTCATCCAATTTGTTGTCTCAACGACATATTGATATCATTCTGCAATCCAGTCGCAGCATTATTTTTTTATGCTTCAGGCAAGCAAAAAGGGCTGCCTGCAGCACGGTGAGACTCGCATACTAATTAATGGACGTTAGGCGCACTTGAATGCTAAACTCACAATCAAGTGCCGCTTACACTTTTAACGTAAAAGTACCGCCATAAACAAAACACTATTGTGCCACAGTTTAGACTAATACGTTTGAATTTACCAAATGTATTGACACAGGTATGATGGGCGCCGATTTCTCCCAATTTGATTTGATCGGAAGATTCTTTTTGACGCTGGTTTTCTTTCCAGCATTCTAGATGAAATTCTACATTATTGGTTGTAAATCAATTGCTTACGGCAACTTACTCCAAACAATTCGCAAAGTTTCTGCGGTCAGGAAGCGGTGTGGTCTAATTGCAACAAATCTTCTAGACGTATGTTTCCACACTGTTATCTCGGATGGATTTTGCAGACCTATCCAATTGGATATGTCTGTTAAGTGATATTGTCGAATCACCTAACAAACGTAGTTTAGTAGGCAGTAATCGGTACCTGGCGGTGAAGAATTACGCTTATTATGCCAAGTTTATTTACTGGCTTTCAGCGATGCTGAGACCAATCGATGACCTGTGTGTGAGCGATATGAAGCAGCGCCTGTTAACATTGTTACTCGTATCAACGTGGCAAGTACCATCTCGGGAAGCACAGGGGCACGCCGTCCGAGTATTACGAACGAGTTTTGAATTAACCAGTGTAATCGCGTAACTAGTAAACCAAGGCCTTGCAGTCCGCCGCTGCGAGGCCTTGCTGCGAGTCACACTTCATTTTCCTTTCCATAGCAATGAGAAGTATGCGGGCGATGCTCTGTCGTGCCCTAGCCTACCGGCTTCGGCGTTGGGAATGGGTGTTCGAACTTGGATAACCTCATCGACGCGCACGACGTTAAGTGATACAAATATAATTAAGCGTGTTCGAAGTTGTGAAATGGTTTCGACTGCTTGGTGTTGTTGCTAAAAAATGGAGGTACAAGTCCGAAATGAATTTCCAATCCAAGCACGGGGGCGATGAGAAAAGCGGCATTTCACCAGTCTGGATGCAAGAACTTCGTATGGGCCTGTCGGTCAAACCACAATTCGTTTTGTCCGGAAACATCAGAGATTTGTTCCCCGCCGCACCCGGCGAGTTCCTTCCAGCATTCGATGCCATTTGGTCGATATTGAACACGAACGGGTATCACGCACTGCTGGTCTACGACCCAATTGACGGGCTTTATGTTCATTCCGAGGGAGATTCGGGCATCCAAACAACTTTGGAAGAATGTGATGTTAGTTTTTCAAGTAAAGAATTTAAACTCAGCGAGTTATCGACCGTAATTAATGTTATTAGATCCTTCATCGACAAGCCGATCGCGCTTGTTATTGACTATGCTTCTCAGCTCTCTGCAAATCCAAATGAACTTACCGATGCTGAACGAACTTTCTTTATGGCGGCTGACAAAATCGCCAATCAAACGACTCCGTTTAACAACGAAGAAACGACCCGCCCGCCTTTCAATCCGATTTTCTGGATGGTCGATTACCTAAACAAGCTACCCAGTTGGTTTGTGATTGATAATGAAAACATCCGGTTGCTATCGGTCGGGTTTCCGGATTTGGAGGAGCGCTTTGCACTATCGGCAAAGCTTGCCAAAAAGTTTCCTGATAATGACGCGCTTGATCCGAAAGTTCGAAGCAAATATCTGGAAGTGTTTTCGCTTGAAACGGAGGGGTTGAGCCTGCGTAGCATGGATGCAATCGCGCGGTTGGCAGAGTTTGAGAAAATCGAGCTCTCGGATGTATCCGAAGCAATCAAAGCCTTTCAGTTCGGCACACGAAGCGACCCGTGGAAATCAGAGGTCATGCATGGTCGTATACAAAACGGCGAGGAAATTCTAACTAATCGTGTGAAAGGGCAGATGCACGCCGTTCGAAAATCCCTTGATATCCTCATCCGCTCGGTAATGGGGTTAAGTGGTGCGCAAAGTAGCAGCCGGCATGGCCGCCCGCGTGGTGTTTTGTTTTTTGCCGGTCCAACGGGTGTTGGCAAAACAGAGCTAGCCAAGGCGATTACTGAATTACTTTTCGGCGACGAGACCGCCTATCATCGCTTCGATATGAGCGAGTTTTCGACGGAGCATTCCGAATCTCGCCTGATTGGTGCACCACCTGGATACACGGGGCATGATCGCGGTGGCGAGCTGGTGAACGCCGCCAGAACACGCCCGTTCAACGTATTCCTTTTTGACGAAATCGAAAAGGCGCACCCGCGCATACTTGATAAATTCCTGCAAATCATCGACGAAGGCCGCTTGACTGATGGCATGGGAAAAACTGTGGATTTCGCTTCCTCCATCATTATTTTCACATCAAATATCGGCCTTGGCGGTGGCGACGCGGCAATGAACCATGGGCTTAGGGTTCTTCCCGGCGAGAATTATTACGACACTGAGCGTAAGATTGTTAAAGCAATTCAGGATCATTTCCGGTTCACGCTCGAACGTCCAGAGCTATTGAACCGGATTGGCAAAAATATTGTCGTTTTTGAATTCATCAAAGGACGGACATCTATCCTGATATTCGAAAACATGCTGCGGAAAATCTTGAAAGCGGTGGAGGAAGAGCGTGGTGTTAAGGTCCAACTGACATCGGACGCTGAATACAGCCTGAAAGACCTTTGCTGCCAAGATTTGTTTGAAGGTGGTCGAGGCATCGGTAATCGGTTGGAAAGCTATTTCATCAATCCGCTGGCACGTCTGTTATTTGAAAAGGGGTATCACGACGGGCAGGATATCGTAATTCAGGACATAGAACATGAAGACTTCGAGACTACGTTAATCGTTTAACTATTTTTGGAAGCCTCCGCGTGCTGGCAACCTGTTAGGTTCGTCGAACGATAGGCTCAGCTTCGTAAACTTGATTCAGGATGATTTCGACGAGTTCGAACTGCGATTGTCCGTTAACATCTTCGAAATAGATGTGGCTAGGCCAAGGAGCTGCCACGTGATTATTCTCCGGCAAATCAATAGTTTCGCAAACATGCTTGATTGCTTGGACAAAGGATCGCGCCTCCTCGCTAAACGCTGCTTTCGCTAGTTCCAAGTCCTCAATGCTGTTCCGGTCAATTTGAGGCGAACCGATGCCCGATGTCAGAGGCAGATTCCGTTCTATGGCCTGTTGTTCGTAGAACGAGATATCTACCTTGTCTGCCTCTAATCGCATGATGAACGCCGGATTGACGCTGACCTTTGCATCCGTCAACTCTAACAAACCAACTCTTGCAGTATCTGTCGTCACAGTGGTTTTGCGGCGCGATGAACGAGTCTTCTTTTTCACCTCGGCAACAAAGTCACCGCGATAATTGTTGTCAAACACGTGGTCGGCATATGGCTTTTCTCGCAGCATGTGTTTGATTGAGCGGATTGACATATTTTTGCAGTTTTCGGGTCCAATGAAGAACGGGGAACCCGACGCATCCGACAGCTCAACCCAGCCATTTGGAAAAGTATCGAAGTGATGGTCCATCCATGGCCCCAACACCTTGTCACCCAAATGATCAAGCAACGCGTTCACATTGTCAGGGTTGTTCACAACATCGGCCAACAACGGCTCCTGCCCGTAAATATCTGCGGCAAGGCTGTAGGGGGCCGCTATGTTCAGCAGCGGCGGCATGCCGGTCAACTCTTCCACAACACGCAGGATGCCATCAATGGCCTTGGGGACGCCGGTGTTGAAATCCGGCGTTTCCAACAGGTGCCAGTTATCCTTGTTAATAAGCACCGCATCTGGATCAGCACCTGGGGGGAACTTGTCTGGATACATCATCACCTGCCCCAAAGGTTCGCAAGTGAAGGCGTATAACGCCCAGGTGTTATAGTACTTGCTCACCCCCAACAGGCGGCTTACGGCCAGATTGGCGCGGACGTAGCGATAGGGGTTGGTGTTGTAGTAATCCCACGATTCAACGCCGTACAAGTCATGCAAAACCGCCAGCGCCAACATGTGGACCGAGGCGGTTGAATTCACTCTGTCGGGTGGCGCTAGAACGGCGAAATTTTCGTCGAACTCCCCTGCTATTGCGGCATCGAAGATGTTAACCATCTCCTGCTTTGCACCTGCGTCGCCGTTTTGCCAACGTGTTAGCAGGTGAAGCCCATCTGGGAAGGCATAGTCTTCAATCTTGGTCATGGTTTCACCAATTTGTCCATTTTGTGCAACGTTCCGATGTGCACAAACACAGTGTCTTAATCAGGGTATTCAGAATTGGACGTATGAGATATACCCATTATCATATCATTTATAAGCCCATTTGAGGTTGCCATGCCAAAATCACCAGGAGGAGCTTTGCTTCACGGGTTCAACGTCAATCGTGACTCGGGCGTTCCGATCTACCGACAGATAGATGCTTCGATGCGTCGGTTGATATTGGGGGGAACTTTGGCCGCGGGCCAAAAACTGCCCTCGACCCGTGAATTGGCGTCGGAGCTCGGCGTATCCCGCATCACGGTAAAATCGGTCTACGAACAGTTGGTCGCAGAAGGCTATGCATTGGCAAGAACAGGCGCGGGAACATTCGTAGCCGATGGTTTGGATATTGAAACCGCCCCGAAAGTCA
>CALCGO010000220.1 GCA_937901055.1 uncultured Rhodobacterales bacterium | reverse complement strand
CAAAAACTGAAGCGCATCTTCTACGGTCGCACGATATTCTTCTTCGCTAACTTTTCCAACGCAGGGCGCAGAGCATCGTTTGATTTGGTACTGCAAACATGGCCTTGTTCGCGCGGAGAAAATCGAGTCCGAACAATTTCGCAGCAAGAAAACTTTTTGCAAATGATGCAGCGTTCGGTTCACCGATCCTGCAGATGCAAACGGGCCAAAATACTTCCCTTTGCCCCTTTTGGAACCACGGTGTTTAACAGCTTGCGGGAACTTGTGATCCGTGGTCACCAAAATGTTCGGGAAACTCTTATCGTCACGCAGCAGCACATTGTAACGCGGCTTAAGTTGCTTGATCAGGTTTTGCTCTAGCAACAACGCTTCTGTTTCGGTTTCTGTGGTCAGAAACATCATTTGCGCGGTGCCCGATATCATTCGCCCAATCCGTGCAGTGTGCCCCGTCAGCCGCGCATAACTCGACACCCGTTTTTTAAGGTTTCGCGCCTTTCCAACATACAATACTTCACCACTTGTATTGAGCATTCGGTAAACGCCCGGGCTGTTATCCAGAGTTTTCAGGTACTTCTGGACGACTCTGAAACCAGTTTCAGCGGTATCATCCGACAAAGCTGTGCCTTCTTCTTCAAACCCTGAATTTTCGTGTTTTTCGCTCACTGAAACTGCGTGCCCCATTGTAAATCGATTCTTCGACCTAGCTGCATACATCACAACTATATTTCAAGAGAAAACATGTCCACCGTTCCTGTGGATAAGTCTGTGTGTAAATTTCGTAACTCAACGGATTATCCAGCAATACTTGGAAAGGTTACTCATTGGTTAAAAAATAGGCACTTTCTCAAGTCATTGTAATCACTGCGTTAATTTAATTTACTGGCTAATTTGCTGTAAAAGCTAACAGAATCATTACCATTCAGTCAAAGATGTCGGTCAAGTGGAAAAGTTTATTTTTTGTGGATTTCTTGGTATTAATTTTAGTCCGCTGAATAAATTGGATTTTTTACTCAACACCCAGAACATCTGGTGTTTTCCAAGCCAAATGTTGGCCACCATCCAGACAAATCAATTGTCCGGTCATCCCGTCAATTTCCAGAATAAAGTCCAACGCTTTGCAGATTTCTTCGGGATTTGAGCCCCGCCCCAGAATCGTAGCGGCCCTTTGTTTAGTAAAATGTTCAGTTGACTGACGTGTCCCCTGCATCGTTGGTCCGGGGCCGATTGCATTAACACGAATGTTCGGGGCGAGAAACTGCGCAGCCGTTTGCGTAAATGCCCAAAGTCCCGCCTTCGCCAGTGTATAAGTTGCGAATTCCGGTGTCATTTTGCGTACGCGCATGTCCACCATATTAATCACGCACGCACTGGCCACGGGCTCCGCATTTTCGTCGGTAGCGGCCTTTGGGGCCTGACGTGCAAAAGCCTGCGTCAAGAATACCGGCGCACGGAGGTTGGAGTTTAAATGCCGGTCCCAGCTTTCAAGCGTGGCAGTTTCAAGGGTGTCGTATTCGAAGATCGAGGCATTATTCACCAACACGTCCAGAGGCGTTCCTATCGCCTCAATTGCCCTATCAATCAGCGTTTCCGTCGCTTCGGCGTCTAACAAATCCGCATGCACAATCGCAGCCTTAACGCCAAATGCACGAGCGGCCTCTGCGGTCTTCTGTGCGTCGTCCGCGCTGCTGGAATAATGGATCACAACATCATGGCCTTTGGAAGCCAGATGTAAAACCATGGCCCGCCCTAAACGCTTGGCGCCTCCGGTAACTAACGCTGCCATATGATCCTCCGGTTAATGTAGCATTGCGAGTATATACACTACATATGCTGTCAAATATATAAATCCCCATATACGGGAAAGTTGCAACCTAAAAAACACGAATAAGGCGAGTGCTAGCGACGAAGCCAGCATAAGCCACAAGTCACCGGTCAAGAAACGTGGCGCAACCTCCAACGGGCCAAAGAAGCTCGCTATACCCATGATTGCCAGCAAATTGAACATATTGGAGCCGATCACATTCCCCAAAGCTACATCCGCTTGCCGACGCAGCGCGGCGACGACCGTCGTTGCCAGCTCTGGCAGGGAGGTCCCGATCGCAACGATGGTCAATCCCACGACCTCTTCTGAAACACCTCTATCTTGGGCAATTCCCAACGCGCCCTCGATCAGAATGTCGGCTCCAAATGGCAAACCAATTATGCCCGCAATCATATAGGCCGCGACCTTCCAGATCGCCATATTCGGGTCGGCATCCTCCAGCTCGGACAGTTCTTCGGATGTAACGCTATCTATATTCACACACCGACGCGCTTTGCGCGCAGAATGGAACGCGTCGCCAAGCATCGCGGCCAACAATGCCAACAAAATTATTCCGTGCCAGATATACAACGGCCCCAAAAAACACAACGCTGTGAATACGAGAGAAGCCGCGATCATCTGTATATAGGTTCGCTTTGTGTCACATCGACGGGTGTCGAGTGTGAAAAATAGTGCAGGAACACCAAGCACTAACAGCACGTTAGCGATATTTGAGCCGACCACATTTCCCAACGCGATCCCGGGCGCGCCTTCCAGTGCGGACTGAACTGCGATCAGTAATTCCGGTGCCGATGTACCAAACCCGACAATGGTAAAGCTGACAATTAGAGCAGGAATTCCGAGGCGTAGGCTTAGCGATACAGCGCCTTTTACCAAAAAATCCCCCGCAATTAGAAGGATTCCCAAGCCAGCAAGAACTAAAAGCATATCCATGTAATTATTGCTGTCCCTTCAGGCGACGCTTACTTCGCGCTTTTCTCGCATTTGCATGGGTCGATGCCAATCAAATAATTGCCACAGGTTTTACACTTTTTCGCACGCGGCAGATCACGTGGTTTGCGAAGTTTCAATATCCGGAGTTTCCCGAACATGCCGAGCACCAGAATTACAATCAGGAATATTGAAACCGCTTTAACCATAATCGCTACCCTATAATCCGAAGCGGGACCAGTTCAAGCGATCCTCCACATCTGAAATCACGCTGGCAGCGCCGAACTTGCTTAGCAATGAACGTTTTGGCCCATGAACAGGCAAACGCACATCTTCCCCAAACAGTTCTTTCATCTTCGGAACTAGGTGGCCAATCCCATCCACCAACCCATTTTCAACAGCCTGCGCTCCGACCCAGATATCACCGGTAAACAAATTCTTACCCACTATCCGGTCGCCGCGCCGCGAGGTTACTTGTCCGATGAAACTATCATGAATAACCTTCTGAAGCCCCTTCACGCGCTCTATATCCTCGTCCTTAGCTGGGCGGAACGGGTCAAGCATCGATTTGTCTTCACCAGCGGTATAAACGCGCCGTTCAATGCCCTGACGTTCCATCAGTTCGTTGAATCCAAAGGACGCTGAAATCACGCCGATTGATCCAATAATCGAGCTACCATCCACGTAAATCTCATCCGCGCACGTCGCCAGCCAGTACCCGCCAGATGCGGCGACGTCCTCGCAAAACGCGTAAACTTTGATCTCTTTCTCGTCCGCTAACCGCCGAATGCGTGCTGCGATCAAAGCTGATTGCACAGGCGACCCACCAGGCGAATTTATCACAAGTGCCACGGCCTTGGGCTTACCCTTGGAAAACGCGCGTTCAATAACCGGTGCAAGCGCTGCGTCGTTCAGGCCCGGGCCGCCAAGGCGACTGCCGCCACCAATTACGCCATTCAGACGAATTACAGGAACGGTCGGTTTGGATTTAAAACGTTTGATAATTTTTTTCATACGCGCAGATGTATGCAGCCAAGCCCGCCGACACAACCCAAAGCGCGCACCTTTGTGGCTTAACGTGGCCTTTAGGTCAGCATTTCCCTTGACCACCACTGTTTTCCTTGCAGTATTCATCGACGCAAAAAATAGGAAAACCCATGCAGTACAAAAAACTAGGCCGCACAGACATTGAAGTTAGCACGCTGTGCCTCGGATCAATGACATGGGGGACCCAAAACTCCGAGTCCGAGGGGCACAGCCAGATCGACCTCGCGCTTGATCATGGGGTGAATTTCATTGATACCGCCGAGATGTATCCGACCACCCCGCTTGGTCTGGAAACACAAGGAAGCACCGAGGAAATCATCGGTAGCTGGGTCACAAAAACCGGCCGTCGCGATGATGTTATCATTGCCACAAAGGTTGTTGGTGGCGGTAGTGGCGTGGTACGAGGTCGTGACGGCGCCGACATATCGCCCACCACGATCCGCGAAGCAGTAGAGGGTAGTTTACGGCGTTTGCAAACCGACTACATTGACCTTTATCAGTTCCATTGGCCAAATCGGGGGTCGTACCACTTTCGCAAATACTGGTCGTTCGATCCCAGTGGGCAAGATCGCAACAAAACCCGCGACCACATGACCGAGTGCCTGCGAACCTTGGGGGAATTGGTGAGTGAAGGCAAAATCCGCCACTTCGGCACATCAAATGAGTCTTGCTGGGGAACGTCCCAATTCCTTGAAATTGCCGAAGCCGAAGGGTTGCCCCGTATGGCCACCATTCAAAACGAATACAGCTTGCTGTGTCGCATATACGACCTCGATCTGGCCGAGTTAAGCATTAACGAGGATGTCGGTTTGCTGGCCTTTTCTCCGCTTGCTGCGGGGATTTTGACCGGAAAGTATCAAGGGGATGTCATCCCTGTCGGTTCTCGCCGCACGTTTTCGGAAAACCTTGGTGGACGACTAACCAAATACGCGTTCCCTGCCGTTGACGCGTATCTGGCTGTCGCGAACAAGCATGGTTTGGATCCCAGCCAAATGGCATTGGCATTTTGCACGGCTCGCCCATTCATGGCCTCGGTCATCTTCGGCGCCACCACCAATGAACAATTGGAAAACTCGCTGAAAGCCGCGGATCTGAAACTGTCGGAAGAAGTCATGGCCGACATCCAAACCGTCCACCGTGAGCACCCGATGCCGATCTAGCCGGCCAATAACACTTCAGCGGCCGAGCGTGCCTCGGCCGTAACCGTATCACCCGCTAGCATTCGTGCTATTTCATCGACGCGTTCGCCTTCATCAAGCTGGCGAACATCTGTCAAAGTATTCTGCCCGTCATCGGATTTGGACACACGCCAATGATGCCCGCCAAGAGCCGCCACTTGCGGCGAATGCGTCACCACCAGAACCTGCCCGCCGTCGGCCAAGTTGGCAAGCCGACGCCCGACAGCATCGGCGGTTGCGCCCCCGACGCCGCGATCAATTTCGTCGAAGATCATGGTTAATCCTGACACACGAGAGGTCAGGCAAACTTTTAGGGCTAACAAGAACCGCGACAGCTCGCCACCAGAGGCAATCTTGTTGATTGGGCCGGACGGAGCCCCGGGATTGGTCGCGACTTTAAACACTACACGATCCTTACCATCAGGCCCCGGTTGGTCAGCATTGGTAACCTCGGTCGTAAATTCCGCCCGTTCCATTTTTAACGGTGCTAGTTCCGCCATCATCGCCTTATCAAGCCGCTCACCTGCCGTATGACGTTTTTTCGACAGGTCATCCGCGACAGCATCGTAGTGCTGTTCTGCGTTTGCCACGGTGTTCTGAAGGTCCAGGATATGGCCTGCTCCGGTATCGATTTCCACTAGTCGTGCACGGAAATCCTCGGTTGTTTTTGCGAGGTCGTCCGGCAAAACATTATGCTTTCGCGCTAACGCTCTGATCGCAAACAGCCGCTCTTCAAGGTGTTCCAAATCTGACGGGTTGAAATCGAGTGCGCTGAGTGCATCTTCAATTCCTCGCTGTGCATCTGCCAT
>CALCGO010000219.1 GCA_937901055.1 uncultured Rhodobacterales bacterium | reverse complement strand
AAAGCGCTTTACCGAATCTCAGATCATCTTGATTCTCCGCGAAGCGGAGGGTGAGTTAACGGTCGCGGAGATATGTCGTAAGCACGTGATTACTCCAGTGACTTTTTATCGCTGGAAGAAAGTTTACGCAGGAATGGATGTCAATCAGGCGCGTGAACTGAAGCATTTACGCGATGAGAATGGAAAGCTGAAGAAGAAGCTTGCAGAGCTGGTAGTTGAAAACGATGACCTTCGTTTTATCAATGGAAAAAAGTGGTAAGCCCGACCCAGAAGCGTAGCGCGGTCGAAGCTCTCGTAAAACGCGGGAGGTCCATCTCCGCGTCATGCAAACGGATCGGGCTTGCCCGCTCGACTTGGATGTACGAGAAAAGAATTCCTCACGATGAGGAAGCAGCGATTTTGCACATCAAAGATTTGGCAAAACGTTTTCCGCGTTTTGGCTACCGCAGGATTGGTGTGATGCTGAAACGTGAAGGTCGTGCGATGAATTCGAAACGTGTGCAACGTCTTTGGCAACTCGCTGGTTTGCAGGTGCCTAAGAGGCGGCGCAAAAAGCGTACTTGGACTAAAACAGAGCCATGGCCAGATCGCGGCAAGTGCAAGAACCATGTTTGGACAGTCGATTTTCTTTTTGATCGCACGACGGACGGAAAATCAATCAAGGTGCTTTCTGTGCTCGACGAATACACGCGTGAATGCATCGCGCTTCCATGTGCTCGTGGCATGACTGCTCAAGATGTGGCTCGCGTGCTTGATCGAGTGGCAAAAGAAAGGGGCGCCCCAGCTTTTGTCCGCTCGGATAACGGTCCTGAATTCATCAGCATTGCGCTACAAGAATGGACTGCGACCTGCGATGCGCAAATGCGCTACGTAAAACCAGGGAGCCCGTGGCAAAACGGATGCGTGGAGAGTTTCCACGACAAGATGCGTGATGAGTTTTTACAAATGGAAACATTCATCACCGTCGCAGAAGCACGCGTCTTGCTAGAAAACTGGCGCATGCAGTACAATCAAATCAGGCCGCATAGCTCGCTTGGGTATTTGACCCCGGAAGCCTTTGCAGCCATCCCTTGCGGGGCAGATTCCGCTTCGCTCCATCAGCCCCGCAAGGGGCAAAAACCTAGCCGAGTGTTACCTTGCTAACTGTACGAACTTTGGGGTCAGGCCATTGGAATGCGTGCTAAGTCCCTCCATCCGTAACTCCTTTTCAAATAATAATGTTAAGCCTTTTAGCCCTTCTTTTAGCCCCTGCTATTCAGCAGGACCTCTTTGTCCAGCCCGCCAGCCAAGCGCCTAGTTCGGGTAGTGTGATGCAGTATATCGCGTATGGCGATGCATTTTCCACTGGCTGGGAGCTAGACAATCAGGGGCGAAAGCAGGGAATGCGTTATTCTTATCCCTCAGGATCTCAAAATAGTATTAAGCTAGACATTGGTGCTTTTGTGCCGGGAGGCGCGTCAGCAGGGCTCGGCGTCAACGTCGGAGGTCAGGTGGTAGGCTGGGCAGAAGACCTAGTTCAAGGCGTCCAACTCCGTCGTCCGTTCTACTTTGACGATCAAAACGGGCTCCAGCTGATCGATCTTCCGCAAGCTTCAGAGGGCTGGGCGACAGGAATCTCGACCTTTGGCCACTCTGCGGCCGGTACCATGCGCCGCGCGGACGGTTTGCTGCAAGCATGGTATGTTGATCTTTGGCCAGTGATGTCGCAAGCAGTTCCGCTTTCTACGCCAGCTGGCTGGGAGAGCGAAGCCCTAGTGATGAAACAAGATAATGGTTCGTCTCCTATGCTTGTCGGCGGCCTAGTGAGGGATCCTTCGGGACGTGAGTTTACTGCAGTTTGGGGAGGTCCAAATGGCATGGAAATCTTGCCGACACCGGGTACGGGCAATGCGCGCCTTACAGGGCTAAGTGGCAGCGAACACTCTTGGGACAAGGCCTGCGGCTATTTTCTTGATGCAGCCGGTCATGAGCAAGGTTTCGCGCTCGAGTTAAATGATCCCGTGAACAGCTTTGTCGCCCTCCCAAGCCTTGGTGGCTCCTGGACGCGACCTACATGCATGGACAGGTGGTTCGTATGGGGAGCTTCTGAAAATTCGCAGGGTCAATCTCGGGCATTCGAATTCACGCTTGATGGTCAAGCAATGGAAGACCTCAATGACCGAGCCAACACACCTCCGGCAGTGGCCTTGACGCAAGTGACGTCAAGCGGGTTCGGATTGATCCACTCATACGATATTGAAGTGAATGGCGTTCAATACGGCGCATTTTCTCAGACAGTTGGTATGAACGCTTGGCCTCTGGACTCGGGGGCGCCAACAAATCTTAGTATGTCCGCGGGGCCTAAAGGCAGTCCCGTTGCTTTCATGTTCGGATTCACAGCAGGGTCAACTTCTGTGAACGGGTTTCCAGGTCTCGTTGTTGATATTGCACAGGCAAAAATCGCGGCAAGAGGTCAAACGGATTCCACTGGCTCCTTTACACAAACGTTGCAAGTGCCGGCGGGGGCAGCAGGACTGACGGTTTTGATACAGGCCGTCATACCTAGCCACTCTATCACCACTAGTGTGACGACAGTTACCTTCGAGTAGAACAGCTACCGTTAATAACTCGATGGCTTTGTCACTCCCACACAGCTGAGCCAAAATTGGGACAATCTCTTCGCATCTGAAGAGCCCCATAACTCTCAGCACTCCCTTAAAGGGAAAATGGTGCGCCCGGAAGGATTCGAATTCTCGACCGTCGGATTAGGGATTCGATGCGCTAGTAGGAACTCTACAGAGGTTTATTTCGAGTAAGGATAATCTCTACTTGATTGATAGTCACCGTCAATTGACGTAGCAGAGTTTTTCCATTGCCCGCCTCATTGCATGATATACTGAAAGGAATCTACTTCATCATGTTAAACGTCACTCTACTCTTTTCTCATCTGCTATTGGCGTCTCCGTCATTTTCACAACAATTTGACGACCCAAGCTTGATC
>CALCGO010000218.1 GCA_937901055.1 uncultured Rhodobacterales bacterium | reverse complement strand
GGGGGCGCGGAATTGCGACATGGGCCGTCCAGCAGAAAGTTTCGGAGTGTTTCAGGAACTACGATTGGAACGAAATCGAGGCAGGCGCATGGAATGACAATCCGGCCTCCATCCGTGTGCTTGAAAAATGCGGTTTCAGGTTCGTCGGCAATATCACGCAACACTGTAAGGCGCGGGGTTGCCACGTTGACGGGAAAGACTATGTGCTAACGCGTGAGGATTGGGCTAAAGCTCGTTCAGGCAATAGCTTGGGTTGAGGATACATGACTTATGATGTACGCCATGAATAACTCCGGTTTGGATAACATTTAGGACAAAACTATGAAATTCCTCGATCTTACAAAGGTCCAAATTCGATCCGGTACGGGTGGCAACGGTTGTGCAAGCTTCCGACGCGAAGCTTACGTAGAATTCGGCGGTCCGGATGGCGGCGACGGCGGCAAAGGCGGCGACGTCTGGGTCGAGGCCGTGACTGGCCTGAACACGTTGATTGATTTCCGGTATCAACAGCATTATTTCGCCCAGAACGGTCGTGGCGGGCAGGGCCGTCAGATGACGGGCGCTGATGGCAATGACATTATCCTTAAGGTGCCGGTCGGCACCGAGATTTTGGATGAAGAGCAAGAAGTTGTGCTTGCCGACCTAACAGTCGTTGGGCAACGTGTTCGCCTTGCCGCTGGTGGCAATGGTGGCTGGGGGAACCTGCGTTTCAAAACTTCAACCAACCGTGCACCGCGCAAGGCCAACCCGGGGCAGGACGGGATCACGCGCGATGTATGGTTGCAGTTAAAACTGATCGCGGATGTTGGATTGCTCGGAATGCCAAACGCCGGAAAATCGACGTTTCTTGCGGCAACCTCGAACGCGCGGCCCAAGATTGCGGATTACCCGTTTACCACTCTGCATCCGAATTTGGGTGTGGTGGGCATCGACGAAACAGAATTTGTCGTCGCTGATATTCCCGGCCTGATCGCTGGCGCACATGAAGGCACGGGGCTGGGGGATCGGTTTCTTGGACACGTTGAACGCTGTGCGGTTCTGCTGCATCTGGTAGACGCCACAAGCGAAGATCCTGTTCAGGATTACAAAACCATCATTAACGAATTGGAAATGTATGGTGGCGACTTAGCGGACAAACAGCGTGTGACCGCGTTGAATAAAATTGATGCGTTAACAGATGATGAACGTGACGGCATTGCCAAGGCGTTGGAGGATGCCACTGGCGCCCCTGTGTTGCGCCAGTCCGGTGTCAGTCGCGAAGGGCTGCAAGACACATTGCGCGTCTTGCGACAAATTATCGACGCTAATGCCACCGCCGAGATTGACGCAGATAAGGAACCAGAGGCATGGAGACCTTAACTTCCGCCTCGCTATTTGGCGCGGCTAAACGGGTTGTTATCAAAATCGGCTCGTCGCTTCTGGTAGACAGTGCTACGGGGCTGCTACGACGTGATTGGCTGGCCGGACTGGCCAGCGATGTGGCGATGCTGAAGGCAGACGGTAAGGAAGTTCTGATCGTGTCCTCGGGCTCGATCGCACTCGGGCGACGGGTTCTCGGTTTTCCTGTCGGAACGCTTAGCCTAGAGCGCGCGCAGGCCGCTGCGGCTGTTGGGCAAATCCGGTTGGCACAGGCATATCAGGAAGTCTTGCAACCGCACAGCATCGAAGCTGCTCAGGTTTTGTTAACACTTGAAGACACAGAAAACCGGCGCAGATATCTGAATTCTCGGGCAACTATCGGAACGTTGTTGGAGTTGGGAACCGTTCCAATCGTTAATGAAAACGATACGGTCGCGACAGATGAAATCCGGTACGGCGACAATGATCGGCTGGCGGCGCAGGTGGCTTCGATGGTTGGGGCTGATGTGTTAGTATTGTTGTCTGATGTGGAGGGGCTTTATACGGCCGATCCCCGCAATGACCGCGATGCAAAGTTTTTAGCCCATGTGGATGCAATCACGCCCGAGATTGAAGCAATGGCAGGCGAGGCGGGCACTGAAGGCGCAAGCGGTGGCATGAAAACCAAGGTCATGGCTGCCAAAGTAGCGATGCACGCAGGCTGCGCGATGGCGATCACGAAGGGCGAGGTCTTGCGCCCCGTTGAGGCGCTTCTCGATGGTGCGACGGTAACATGGTTCGCAGCCGCAGCCTCGCCCGGGGTTGCGCGGAAACGTTGGATTTCGGGTATGAAGACCAAGGGCCGTATTATTTTGGACGCCGGAGCGGTTACCGCGCTGGGACGCGGTAAATCCCTGCTGCCTGCGGGTGTTAAAGGAGTGGAGGGTGAGTTCGATCGTGGTGAAGCGATTGAAATCATCGGGCCGAACGGAATCAGCATTGCCAAGGCGTTGGCTGGATATGATGCGACTGAAGCACGGCTGATCATGGGTTGTCAGTCAAACGAAATCGAGGCTCGATTGGGCCACACAGGACGAGCCGCTATGGTCCACCGTGACGATATGGCGATGTGAGGGATTATGGACGTTAAGGAAATCATGGCCGAGATCGGCGCAAGGGCGAAAGCGGCAAGCGCACTGCTGGCATTTGCAACCTCTGAAAGCAAAAGTGCCGCGTTAACGGGCGCTGCAGACGCAGTCTGGGCGCGTCGCGCCGAGATTATCGAGGCGAATGCCAAGGACTTGGATTATGGCCGTAACAAGGGGTTGTCGGGCGCGATGATGGATCGGTTGATGCTTGATGAGGGTCGTATTCAAGGTATCGTCGATGGCTTGCGCTCCGTTGCAAAATTGCCTGACCCTGTGGGGGTTGTGACAGCGGATTGGGATATGCCTTCTGGTTTGAATATCCGCCGTGTTCGCACGCCATTGGGTGTTATCGGGGTGATTTACGAAAGTCGCCCAAACGTTACGGCCGACGCCGGCGGGCTGTGCCTGAAGGCAGGTAACGCCTCGATTTTACGTGGTGGGTCTGAGAGCTTTCACAGTTCCACCGTGATCCATTCTTGTTTGGTTGACGGGTTGGAGGCAGCTGGCTTGCCTGCCGACTCCATCCAGTTGGTGCCCACGCGTGACCGGGCGGCTGTTAGCGAGATGCTAACGATGACGGATTATATCGACGTGATCGTGCCGCGTGGCGGCAAAGGCTTGGTTGGGCTTGTGCAACGAGAGGCACGTGTGCCTGTATTCGCGCACCTTGAGGGCATCGTGCATGTCTACGTAGACGGTGACGCCGATGTTGAAAAGGCCCGCGAGATAGTTCTGAACGCCAAGACAAGGCGCACAGGGATTTGTGGATCAGCAGAATGCTTGTTGATTGATCGAGCGTTTTTTGATGTTCACGGCGCACCCTTTGTTGAAGATTTGGTTAACGCGGGAGTAGAGGTGCGGGTCGGTGAAGGTCTGCAAGGCATCGCCGGGACTATTCCAGCAACTGCGGCTGATTGGGGTAACGAATACCTCGACATGATCATCGCGGCAAAGCTCGTGGATGGCATTGACGGTGCTATTGCGCATATTGGCGAGTATAGCTCCAACCACACGGATGCGATCTTGACGGAAAACGACACAACGGCCGACCGGTTTTTCCAGCGCGTCGATAGCGCGATCCTGATGCGCAACGCCTCGACGCAATTCGCCGACGGTGGCGAATTTGGAATGGGCGCCGAGATCGGTATTGCCACAGGAAAAATGCATGCGCGGGGTCCGGTAGGGGCCGAACAGTTAACTAGTTTTAAGTACTTGGTGGTTGGTGACGGAACGACGCGGCCCTAAAACGACAAAGCCCGCCGAAAGGCGGGCTGTCATTCTTATGTTAACGGTCTGTTAACCGCGCCAAGTGCGGATTGGCCCACAATCCATGTGAACGAAATTCGAGCCGTTGTATTTACCAACACCACCCGAATTACAGGCTTTGCCTGCGGATGTCATTTGCGAAACACTGCGAGAAGCTAGGCGCACGTCGGCGGCCATACCCCTCATATGATACGAGTTTGATGCAACGCCGCGATTGCTCGAACGTAACATGGCGTTTGTCTGCGGGCTGCGATATCCGGACAGCAATGTGAAGGGTTCCGTCGTTTCAAGCAACCGATGCGATGCAGCAAGAATATCGATGTTGCGACGGTCATAGTTGATTGCCTCGTCACGGCGCCAGTCCCGCATGAAATGGCTGATTTCCTTTAGAGCCGGATTGATATATTCGCCCTCAATCCAGTAAATTGTGTCGATGGTTTCACCGGTACGCTTGTTGTGCATGCTAAGCCGCCGCACATCGCCTGCATTGCGCAAAAAGCCCGCCGCATTAGCATAAACCGGAGCCGCTGATACGACTGCAACACCTGCGAACGCGCTCAAAAGCCGCCGTCGCGATGTCTTTGCCCCATTAAATTTCATAGTAGACTGCCTCGTCTCAATTTCTCGTTGATCGTTTGCCGATCATTTTTATGTCTGCTTAACTATATATGCTTATGACACAAAACGACTCACAGGCCAAGTGGCAGTTTTGTCCCATTATTTGTGGCAAGCAAATTTCCGCTTTTCTGACGAAACTGTGAACAACATTCGGTTGGTCTCGTTCTGTTCTACTGGTATGTAACCATTATCCCACAATGGGCGATATTCCGCCGAGAAAACGGGATTTTCCTCGATACCGCCACATTGTGCGTGTAGGTAGCGTCGGACCATGATTTTAAAGTGTTTTAGAGGCAACAATGTATCATTTTAGCAACAATACTACTCTGCGAAATATATTCTTCGCAATATCGCTTACGGCGTTAGGTGCGCCGGCACTTGTATTAGCACAGGAAGCAGCCACAGAAACAGTAGTCGAACTAACTTCTGAAGAACGTTTTGCCGCAACTTTGCAGGGTATTTTTGCCGACGGCGGCAGGGGCCTTTCGGATTATGCCAATTTCTATGCCGCGCAGGGCAATCAGCCGATTTGGGCAGATGGTAATTCCAAAACGATGTTGGCTTTGATCACAGCAATCGAACAAGCACCAAATCA
>CALCGO010000217.1 GCA_937901055.1 uncultured Rhodobacterales bacterium | reverse complement strand
GACCCAAAACCAACGCAGGGAACGGTGTTTGGTGAAACGCATGTGGAACCCCATATCGTTGACCTTCGCAACGCCGCGGTGCCCGATTTCGGGCAAGATGGTATTTTTGACGGACTGGCTGAACAGGTGACGTTCGGCGGGGCGCATTCCATGGTGCGTTTCGCTGGTCACAACGAAATGGAGACCCGCGCGACGATGTTGGAGTGGATGGGCCTCAAACAACATCGCGCCATGGCGGAGGATCTGGTTCTGACGCACGGCTCCCAAAACGCCACTGTCGCGGCGTTTCTGGCAATTTTGCAAGGCAGCGCGCCGGTAATCGCAACAGATTCGCTGGTTTTGCCGGGTACGCGGAAGGCGGCGGCACTGGCGCGCGCAAAGATTGTTGGTGTGCCATCGGACGACGAAGGGCTGATTCCCAAAGCGTTGGAAGAACTGTTCCGGCGTGACCGACCACAAATTTTGCACCTGTCTGCAAACATTCACAATCCGACAACGCATATCATGTCGACCGCCCGCAAAGGCGAGATCGCCGAGATCGCACGTCGTTTCGACATCCAGATCGTTGAAGACGATGGCCAAGGCAAGTTTTTCACGGAGCGCCCACCAAGTTTCCTTGATTTCTGCCCCGAGCGGGTTTGGCATGTCTCGTCGCTGTCGCGCTATCTTGCGGCCGGACTTCGCAGCGGCTTTCTGCTTTGCCCACCCGATAAAGGCACCGCTGGGCGCAATGTTATGCAAACGATGAGCCATTCCTTCTCCCCGATTATCGCGCAGCTTTCTTGTCTGCTAATCACCTCGGGCCATGCGGATACGCTGCTTGGCCAAATTCGCGAGTACCGTCGGGATCGCGTTCGTCTGGCCGTTAACCAACTTGGCCGCTGGAATATCCACTGGAACGAGGCTGCGGATTTCGTCTGGCTGGAATTACCTGATGGCTGGCACGGCTCGACTTTTTCGCTTGCATCGGAACGGGCGGGGATACAGGTTGCTCCGGCTGACATATTTCTTCCCGACGACGCCAACGCCCCCAATGCGGTGCGCCTGACCCTTGGCGGGAAACATAGCGCGGCAATTTTTGTAGATGCTCTGGAGCGGTTGGACCAATTGTTGGATACCCCCCCGAACGAGATGTTGGCCTAAAGGAAACAAGATGCGAAATCAGGCTGTGATCAACTGGATGTTGTTGGCGTTTCTGGGATTGGTCTGGGGCAGTTCTTTCCTTGGGGTTAAACTGTCACTCGAAAGTTTTGGTCCGATTACGGTCGCCGCTATTCGTATCAGCATTGCCGCTATAATCCTGACCTCCGTCAGCTTTTATATGGGCCACGGATTGCCAAGCACCAGCACGGCGACGGGGCGTAAAATCTGGCGGCACGGGTTTGGTATGGCGATTTTCACCAACGCGGTCCCGTTCACGCTGCTAAGCTGGGCGCAACTGCATGTCTCGTCGGGGTATGCGGGTATCACAATGGCCGTCGTGCCTTTGCTCGTCTTGCCACTGTCGCACTTCTTCATCCCCGGAGAACGCCTGTCGCCCCAAAAAACCTTCGGTTTCGGCGTTGGGTTCGCCGGTGTTGTCATCTTGATCGGCCCCGCTCAAATTCTTGAATCCGGTGGTGGGGACATTGAAAACATCGCCCGCATCGCCTGCGTAATCGCCAGCTTTTGCTATGCCATCGGCTCCATCATCACGCGACTTGCGCCAAGCGGTCCGCAAATGGCGTTCAGTTCGGCGGCCTTGATCATGGCCGCAACCATGCTGGTTCCCGTTGCACTGATTGTCGAGGGGGTTCCGTCGGTTCCAACTCAAGCCGCCCTGCTCGGCGTTCTTTACCTTGGGCTGTTCCCGACAGCTTTGGCGACGGTGATCCTCGTTTACGTCATCAAAGCGGCGGGCCCCCCATTCCTTAGCCTTGTGAATTACCAAGTTCCCGTCTGGGCCGTTGTCATCGGCATGGTTGTCCTGAACGAGACCTTGCCCGGCCAATTCGTCTGGGCGCTTGGGCTGATCCTGATCGGGCTGGGTGTTTCTCAGGCAAGAATTTGGAGGTCGCGGCCATGATGAAAGCCGACTGGCAACCTTATGTCCTCGTAGCGTTTCTGATTATCGTCTGGGGGTCGGCTTTTGGGCTTACAACAGTCGCGCTTGAGGGGTTCTCCCCTGTCGAGACATCATTCGGCCGCACCGCCCTTGCCGCGGTTGTTGTGGCAATCGTGGCCATCGTATCGGGTCAAGGCATACCCAACACGCTGCTAGAGTGGCGCTGGTTATCTTTGCTAGGCATCATCGGCCTTGCCGCGCCAGTTACGCTATTGTCTTGGGCGCAGCTTTCCATTCCCGGCAGCGTCGCGTCAATTTTCATATCATCCGTACCACTGTTCATTCTGCTGGCCACCCGCGTAGTTTTGCGAGAACCAGTATCGCAGCGCAAATGGATCGGGTTCGCCATCGGCTTCACAGGCCTCGTTTGGTTGGCTGGCCCCGCCGCGATCAGCCAAGTCGGAGCCGAGGGGCAAGCCATCGCCCAGCTCGCCTGCATACTCGTCGCGATGGGATACGCCAGCGGTGGGATCATTATCAAAGTGATGCCTTCCCTACCGCCCTTCCGCGCAACAGCGGGTACGATGATCTCAGGCGCGGTATTCCTGCTGCCCTTCGGATACTCGGCCATCGAGGCCGCGTTTAGTGCGCCAATGGTTCCCTTGATTGCCCTGATCACACTTGGCATCCTGCCCAGCGGTATTGGCCAGAACATCCGCTATGTAGTTGTGAAAAAACGCGGGCCGGTTTTCATGTCTATTGTAGGGTTTTTGATACCCGTATGGGCCGGATTCGTCGGTTTCGTTATCCTTGACGAACCGTTAACGCTGCACACGGTATCCGCCTACTCCATCATTCTGATTGGGTTGTTGATCTCGCGGGATCGCGCGAAAAAAGCTAAGGCTTAAGCGAAGCTTTCCACGACTGCGCAGATGTCGGCAATCACGGCTTTCAACAACGCCTCGTCTTCGCTTTCGCCCATTACGCGTACCAATGGCTCGGTTCCCGACTTGCGGATAAGCAACCGCCCGCTTGCCGCAAGACGGTTTTCACCATCGGTAATCACCGCCTGCACAGATGCTTGTGCCAACGGGTCAGCGCCGTTCTTGTACCGCACATTTTGCAAAAGCTGAGGCACAGGCTCAAACACCCGCGCCAATTCGCTGGCACGTTTTCCGGTTTCGACCATCGCCGCCAGAAATTGCAACGCAGAGATCAAACCATCACCCGTAGTGCTGTAATCGGTCATAACGATATGGCCGGATTGCTCGCCACCAAGATTGAAACCACTTGCCCGCATCGCCTCAACCACATAGCGGTCGCCCACGGCGGTGCGCAGCAGGCTCAGGCCTTGGCTTTCAAGATGTCGTTCCAACCCTAAGTTGGACATGACAGTCGACACTAACGTGCCGCCCGTCAACTTGCCCGACGCCGCCCATGTCTGCGCGATCAGCCCCATGATCTGGTCACCGTCAGCCACATTGCCCAACTCATCAATGATCATCAC
>CALCGO010000216.1 GCA_937901055.1 uncultured Rhodobacterales bacterium | reverse complement strand
ATGGTGGGTGATGAGAGGCTCGAACTCCCGACATCTTCCGTGTAAAGGAAGCGCTCTACCAACTGAGCTAATCACCCATTCCGTGGGAGGCTGATAAACCGTATTTTAGAGGTCGGCAAGGGCTAGTTTGCAATTCTGCTCGCAATTTCTAGATTTTTTTCAACACCACAAAATAAAACGGGCCAACAGATATCTGTGGCCCGTTTTAAGCAGTAATCTGAACGGCTAGTGTGCTGTTGCACCACCTGCCGATTCTTTGGCAGATGCGACAGCCGCAGCCTTCGCGGCTTCGGCCTCCTCGTCCCACTCGACAGGCTCGGGCATACGAATAAGCGCGCGTTCCAGAACGTCCATCACGTCAGATACAGGAATGATGTTCAGACCATCGGTGATTATGTCAGGAATTTCGGCAAGATCCTTTTCGTTATCCGCCGGAATCAGCACCGTGGTAATTCCGCCACGAAGGGCGGCCAGAAGTTTCTCCTTCAACCCACCGATTGGTAAGACATTACCGCGTAACGTCACCTCGCCCGTCATGGCGATATCACGACGCACAGGAATACCTGTCAGCACGGAAACGATCGACGTTACCATGCCCACACCAGCACTTGGCCCATCCTTTGGCGTCGCCGCCTCAGGCACGTGGACATGGATGTCGATTTTTTCGAACTCGGGCGGTTTGATACCTAGCGTTGTGGATTTGGATCGCACGAAACTGGACGCAGCCTCAATGGATTCTTTCATCACATCGCCAAGTTTGCCCGTCGTTCTCATTCGACCTTTGCCGGGCAAGCGCAACGCTTCAATTTGCAGCAGATCGCCACCGACCTCGGTCCATGCCAGACCAGTTACAACACCAACTTGATCTTCCTCCTCAGCAAGGCCGAATTTGAATCGACGCACACCAAGGAAGTCCGCGATGTTTTCGCTGGTAACAGTCACAGTTTCGCTGCGCTTCATCACGATTTCGGTCACCGCTTTACGACACAACTTCGCTATTTCGCGCTCAAGATTACGAACGCCAGCTTCGCGGGTGTAATACCGTACGATGTCCAGCAGCGCGCCCTCTTCAAGCACAAATTCGCCTTTTTTCAAACCGTGACCTTTGATCTGCTTTTCGATCAAATGTTGCTTTGCTATCTCGGTTTTTTCCAACTCGGTATAACCGGCCAGCGTGATAATCTCCATCCGGTCCAACAAAGGACGCGGCATATTGTAAGAGTTCGCTGTTGTCAGGAACATCACATGGCTAAGGTCGTACTCAACCTCCATATAATGGTCGATGAACGTGCTGTTTTGTTCAGGGTCAAGAACCTCAAGCATCGCGCTGGCTGGATCACCACGATAATCCTGCCCCATCTTGTCGATCTCGTCGAGCAAGATAAGCGGATTGATCGTTTTGGCTTTTTTCATCGACTGGATGATTTTACCGGGCATAGAACCGATGTAGGTACGGCGATGGCCCCGAATTTCGGATTCATCACGCACGCCACCAAGGCTGATGCGAATAAATTCGCGCCCTGTCGCCTTAGCCACAGATTTACCTAACGAAGTCTTACCAACACCTGGAGGGCCAACGAGACAAAGGATAGGACCTTTCATCTTCTGGCTACGCTGCTGCACGGCCAGATATTCCACGATGCGTTCCTTAACCTTCTCAAGACCGTAATGATCCTGATCCAGAACCGTCTGCGCCTTGTTTAAATCTTTCTTAACGCGGCTGCGTTTTCCCCAAGGAATAGACAAAACCCAATCAAGGTAATTGCGAACAACCGTTGCCTCTGCCGACATAGGCGACATGTTTTTCAGCTTCTTAAGCTCGCCATCGACCTTCTCCTTGGCCTCTTTCGACAGCTTTACGTCAGCGATACGTTCTTCCAGCTCACCGATCTCGCTCTGGCCTTCTTCGCCATCGCCAAGTTCCTTCTGGATCGCTTTCATCTGCTCGTTCAGATAATATTCGCGCTGCGTGCGCTCCATCTGCGTCTTAACCCGAGACTTTATCTTTTTCTCGACTTTAAGAACCGATAGTTCGCTTTGCATAAGCTCAAGAATCTTCTCAAGCCGTTGTGCAACGTCTGTGATTTCCAACAGATTCTGCTTTTCAGCGATCGAGACACCAAGGTGTCCAGCGACCGTATCCGCTAACTTAATTGCGTCGGACGCTTCTTGCACCGCAGACAAAGCGTCTTCAGGTACGTTTTTGTTAAGACGCGCATAACGTTCGAACGTGTCAGTAACGGAACGCGAAAGCGCTGTTACCAAGTCGGAGTCAGCCTCGCCCTCTTCAACAAGGATGGCTTCAGCCTCGAAATAATCGTCGTTGTCCAGAAAGCGTGTAATCAGAACGCGCTGTTTGCCCTCGACCAAAACCTTAACGGTTCCGTCTGGCAGCTTCAAAAGTTGCAGTACATTTGCCAATACGCCGGTTTCATTGATGGTGTCCGTAGACGGCTCATCTTCGCCGGCGTCTTTCTGGCTGGAAAGAAGTATTTGTTTGTCGTCTTGCATCACCTCTTCGAGGGCTCGGACGGATTTTTCACGGCCGACAAAAAGCGGCACGATCATGTTAGGGAAAACAACAATATCCCGAAGTGGGAGTACCGGATAGGTAACGCTGCTTGAGTCTGACATAGGCATTCCTTATTGCTGCAAAGCGCTCCAACCCAAGTATCTGGCGATAGTAGCGCTTCCATTGTTTCATATAACTTGGAGTGCTGGGCACAGGGTTTCAAGAGGATAATTTTGATGTGATCCGCTTTTGTTCCCGCATTATATCTGTTTCGGGCATCCCTTTATCCAAGTAACGGAATATCCCCGATTTCTCGGCGCGCGTGGAACGCCGCCGCAAAATCATCAAGCGTTCCTGCCGCGATGGCGCCGCGCAACCCCTGCATCAACTCTTGGTAGTAATGCAGGTTGTGCCACGTAAGCAGCATGCTGGCGATAATCTCTTTGGATTTATGAACATGATGCAGATACGCACGGGAATAATTCTGGCACGTTGGGCAATTACATTCCTCGTCCAAAGGGCGCGGATCGTCAATGTGACGTGCGTTGCGCAAGTTAATCGCACCCATTCGCGTTTGCGCCTGTCCAGTGCGACCAGAACGTGATGGCAGCACACAATCGAACATATCAACACCACGTTGAACGGCTCCGACGATGTCATCCGGCTTGCCGACGCCCATCAAGTATCTAGGCTTATCGACAGGCAACATACCGGGCGCATAGTCTAATACATCAAACATTGCCTCCTGCCCCTCGCCCACAGCAAGACCACCAATTGCATAGCCATCAAACCCAATGGATTTCAACGCATCGGAGCTTTCTTCGCGCATTTCCGGCAAGGTGCTTCCTTGTTGAATTCCGAACAGCGCATGGTCTGGCCGATCACCAAACGCATCCTTTGAACGTTGCGCCCATCTCATCGACATCCGCATGGAATCGGCGACAACATCCGGTTCTGCCGGATATGGTGTGCATTCGTCAAAACACATAACAATATCGCTGCCCAACATCCGCTGTATCTCCATCGAACGTTCGGGGGTTAGATTGTGTTCAGAACCATCAATATGTGATTTGAACTTCACACCTTCCTCCGTCAGTTTTCGCAACCCGGCGAGGCTCATCACCTGAAAACCACCAGAGTCCGTCAAGATAGGCTTATCCCAATTCATAAATTTGTGAAGGCCACCCAATCGCTCAATCCGCTCAGCCGTCGGACGCAACATCAAGTGATAGGTATTGCCCAAAAGAATGTCGGCACCAGTCGCGGCGACGCTCTCAGGCATCATCGCTTTCACAGTAGCGGCAGTACCAACAGGCATAAATGCAGGTGTACGGATATCTCCACGTGGTGTGTGCAACACGCCTGTGCGGGCTTTTCCTTGCGTTTGGTTAATTTTAAACGATACGTTTTTCACTTATTTTCCTGACATTTTTGGCTTACTGCGCGTTCAACCTCAAATTTGCCGCAGTTTCAAGCCCTGCCATCATCTAGACGTGCGCATTCTTATACCCTATATGTTTAGTCAGGAATTCCGAAAAGGATTGAAAACAATGAATGCCGAAGCCGACATGCCCATGG
>CALCGO010000215.1 GCA_937901055.1 uncultured Rhodobacterales bacterium | reverse complement strand
GATAAGCAATAATCGCAAGAGTTTCGACACCAGCACGCGAAAGCTTACGCGTCTCCACCGTTTCTTTTTGCATCAGGAAACCAAGGTCGGGGGCCGTGCGAAACGCCCAGCCATCGCCAACTTTCACGAGGTTCACCCCTTTGCCTTCATAGCGTTTACGCAGATAGCTTAACGCTTCGGGGGCTTCGCAACCATGGGGCAGACGGTCGGCGATTTGTTTGCTGGTCATCGGTTCGGTAACTGCAAACAAAATCGCTTCGATCATGCGTTCCTGTTCTGCCATCGGGGGGGCTTCGAACAGGGATTCGATGTTAGATTCGTGCGTTGGATCGCTCATTTATTTGCCCGTTGTCTTGCGGAGCATAATCGGGGCAAAACTTTCGGACTGCTTCATCTCCAACCGCCCCTCTTTGACCAATTCCAGACTTGCCGCGAATGTAGACGCGGTAGCCGAGCGGCGTTTTTTAGGGTCAAGGCGCCACGCTTCGGGCAAATATTGCGAAAGGTCTCCCCATTCAATGGCATGGCCAATCAAGCCTTTCATACGCTCCAACGCTTGCTCCATCGTGTAAACGGCGTTGCGTTTCATGTGTAACGGCTCGAAATCATCGCGGGTTTTGATACGGGCATAGGCTTGCATCAAATCCAGAATGGTTGCGGAATAGGTGACGGTACGTTTACGCGAAACAACTTCGGTTTGGCCACGCGCAAAGAAATCACGGCCCAACTGGTCACGCGCCATAAGGCGAGCGGCAGAGCGGCGCATAGCCTCAAGGCGTTCAAGCTGGAAGGCTAGATGTGCCGCCATTTCTTCGCCGGACGGGCCCTCATCATCGGGGTCCGCTGGCAGTAGCAGGCGCGACTTCAGGAAGGCCAACCATGCGGCCATGACCAAATAATCGGCAGCCAATTCGATGCGCAAGCGCTTGGCCTCTTCGACGAAATTCAAATACTGTTCGGCAAGCCCGAGGATGGAGACCTTGCGCAGATCAACTTTCTGGGTCCGTGAAAGGGTTAACAGCAAATCGAGCGGCCCTTCAAAGCCGTCAACATCCACGACCAGTGATTCCGCAACTATCCGCGCCTCGACGTCGCCAAAGCTGTCTTGCTCGGCGGCCAGTCCTGCTATGTGATCGTCGGGCATGTTGACCCTCCTGTCTGTTGCGTAATCATTGCACCGTCACCGAAATACAATCGACACCGCGTGCATCAAGTGCCGCACAAAGGGCGCGCGTTTGATCAAGGTCGTCAAAGCCGGCAGCACGAAGGCGGTATAACAGTCGGCCACCAGATTCGATTGGTTCGATATATCGCTCTGTGCTTGCCAGTAGATCATCGTGCTCGGTCTGGTACGCGTCCCAGACATCGCCAGCATCTTCGAGGCTGTTATACGCGCCAAGTTGGATTAGTGCCGCGCCCGGATCCAGCAGCGGGTTGCCAAATTTAGGTTCGGGACGTGGCAAATCAGGCGTTTCAAACGACGTGTCGCCTTCTTCGGGGATCAGCTCTTGCAGCAGGCCTTCGATAGCATCGGAAATTGGATCGGCTTGAAGGAAATTGTCGGGGCGACGAACCGGCATAGTCATGCCATCAGGCGCGACGGAGGGTTCGATAACCGGATCGATCTCGACCATCAGTGTGGCTGCATCAACGACGATTGGTGTCGAATTGGTTGTTTCTGCCGGTGCGGGTTGCAGCGCGGACATGGTTTCATCCTCGGCTGTCACGCCTTGCGGTGTCGGGGCCAAGGTAGTGGATGTATCAACAGCCGTAGGGCTGGTTTCGGCCAGAACTTCATTAACGGCCAACCCCTGATTATCAGCCTGCGTGCCTTGCGGATCATCTGGCACAATGCGGGCGTTGCCCTCCATGGCGCGGATGACGGGCACGTCTGTTGCATCGCGCTGGCCGAGCAGGAAACCCCAGTAAACAATACCGACAACAAGACCTAGCGATGCCACAGCACCAATCCAGCGTAAGGCCATAGCCACTACACCAGAAGCCCCAAGCGGGGCGGACTCATGCGAATCCGATTCGTAATGCGATTCCTGCATCGGGTTATCAGCCTTTCACGCATACTTTATATGGTATACGTCACTACTCCAACCCCATAATGTGCGAATTTACCGCATCTCTTTTGCCGGGGTCACGCCAAGGATACCAAGACCGGCGGCAATAGCAACGGCTACCGCGCGGATAAGTGCGATACGGGCGATACTTTGCTTAGGGTTGTCTGCCTGAATAAATCGCATGTCCGGTTCGATCTTGCCGAGGTGCTGAAGCGCGTGGAATTCCGAGGCTAATTCGTAAAGGTAGAACGCAATCCTGTGCGGCTCATTGGTTTTAGCAGCGATTTCCAACAGGCGTGGCCATTCCGCCAACTTTTGCGCAAGACTTAGTTCGGCGGGGTGTGTTAGCTGCGTCAGATCGGCGTTTTGGAGGTTCGCGTCACTGGTTTCTAGCCCCGCTTCACCCGCTTTCGTCAGAACTGAATTCACCCGCGCGTGGGCATATTGGACGTAGAAAACCGGGTTATCTTTGGATTGCTCCAACGCTTTGGCCAAATCGAAATCCAGCGGCGCGTCGTTTTACGGGTCAGCATGATGAAACGAGTCACATCTGCGCCCACCTGTTCAACAACATCGCTTAACAAAACGAAGTTCCCGGCGCGTTTCGACATTTTGAACGGTTCGCCGTTTTTATATAGCTTGACCAACTGGCACAGCTTTATGTCCAGCGGGACTTTGTTGTCTGACAGGGCCGAGACCGCCGCTTTCATACGTTTGACATAGCCGCCGTGGTCCGCGCCTAACACGTCGATCAACTCATCAAAACCGCGTTCGATTTTGTCGAAGTGATAGGCGATGTCAGGGGCGAAATAAGTCCAGCCGCCGTCGGATTTTTTGACCGGGCGATCAGCGTCGTCGCCGTATTCTGTCGACTTGAACAAAGTTTGCTCGCGGGCTTCCCATCCTTCGGGCAATTTGCCTTTCGGAGGTTCCAACACACCTTCATAGAGCAAACCCTTGGCGTCGAGGTTATTCAATGCTGCTTCGATTTTGCCCGATCCGTAAAGGGACTTTTCACTAAAGTATACATCCATAGTCACGCCAATAGCCGCGAGGTCTGAGCGGATGCTATCCATCATCATGTCGGTAGAAAACTCGCGCAGGTCCTGCAACCAGACGCTTTCGGGCTGGTCAATCAAACTGTCGCCGAATTTCTCTTTTAGCGCCTGACCAACGGGGATCAAATAATCACCGGGGTAAAGACCCTCGACGATTTCCGGCTCTAGCCCGTGTGCTTCGCGGTACCGCTCATAAGCCGAGCGGGCCAACACATCAACCTGCGCGCCGCCGTCATTTATATAATACTCCCGAGTCACATCGTAGCCCGCAAATTCCAGCAGGCCAGCAAGCGCATCGCCAAATACAGCGCCCCGTGTGTGCCCTACGTGCAATGGGCCGGTTGGGTTGGTGGAGACGAACTCCACGTTAACTTTGCGACCTGCCCCCATGGAGGAACGACCAAAATCAGCTTCCTTGCTTAATGCTTCGCTAACGATGCCGAACCATAGCGTCGGATCAAGGCGTAGGTTCAAGAAGCCCGGGCCGGCGACGTCGGCTGATTGAACGCGTGGATCTTCGGCCAACTTCACAGCCAATGCCTCGGCTATATCACGCGGCTTCAAGCCAGCAGGTTTCGCCAGAACCATCGCGGCGTTGGTTGCCATATCGCCGTGCAACGGGTCTCGGGGCGGTTCGACCGCTACGTTTGCGTAGTTCAGACCCTCGGGCAATGCGCCCTCGGTAACCAGCACATTTAGGTTTTCCAACACGAGTGTTTTGATTTCGGCGAATAGGTTCATTTCTCGACTTCCCAAATAGAATGGGCGCGGCATAGCATAGCTACCCGCGCCCTTCCAGAAGGTATTGCCCGAATGCGTAACGGGCAATCCTGTTTTTTTGACCTTAGTGGCCCAGAATCTGGCTGAGGAACAATTGTGTTCGTTCAGACTGTGGATTACCGAAGAATTCTTCGGGCTCGTTTTCCTCGATGATCTGGCCCGCATCCATGAAGATCACACGGTTCGCCACTTTACGGGCAAAGCCCATTTCGTGGGTCACACAAATCATTGTCATGCCTTCTTCGGCCAACTCGATCATTGTATCGAGAACCTCGGAGATCATTTCGGGGTCGAGGGCCGATGTCGGTTCGTCGAACAACATGATCCGTGGTTTCATGCAAAGCGAGCGGGCAATCGCCACACGCTGTTGCTGACCACCGGAAAGCTGACCGGGGTATTTATCGGCCTGCTCGGGGATCTTGACCTTCTCAAGGAAGTGCATCGCGGTTTCTTCGGCTTCTTTCTTGGGAACATTGCGAACCCAGATCGGCGCCAGCGTGCAGTTTTCCAAGATCGTCAGGTGCGGGAACAGGTTGAAGTGCTGGAAGCACATGCCAACCTCGGAACGGATCTTGTCGATGTTTTTGAGATCCGAGGATAGCTCGGTTCCGTCAACGATAATTGACCCTTCCTGATGCACCTCAAGACGGTTGATACAACGGATCAGCGTAGATTTACCCGAACCCGATGGACCACACACCACGATGCGCTCGCCACGATTAACCGTTAGGTTAATGTCTTTAAGCACATGGAATGCACCGTACCATTTGTTCATTCCAGTGATTTGAATTGCAACCTCGTCAGACACTTGCATCTGTGACCGGTCGATTTCACGATTGATTTCTTCGTTCATTTTAAACGCTCCTAAAACTTAGTGACTGGTCTTGAGCTTGCGCTCTAGATACATGGAATAACGCGACATGCCGAATGTGAAGACCCAGAACAAAACCGCGATGAAAGCATACAGCTCCCATACAATTCCGTTCCAGTTCTGATCCGCCAAGATCGCGCGTGACAGACCCATCGGATCCAGCAAGCCAACAATCGAAACCAGTGTCGTATCTTTGAACAGGCCGATGAAGTTACTCACGATGTTCGGGATGGAAATCTTCAGCGCTTGCGGCATAATAATAAGCCGCGTTGCTTTCCAATAATCCAGACCAAGCGCGTCAGCCGCTTCGTATTGCCCTTTTGGCAAGGCTGCCAAGCCCCCACGGATCACCTCGGCCATGTAGGCCGCAGCAAAGAACGTCACCATGATCATAACCCGAAGGACAAGATCGAAGTTGGTGCCAGGAGGCAGGAAGTAGTTCAAAAGAACCGACGCCACAAACAACAGAGTAATCAGTGGCACGCCACGGATAAACTCGATGAAGGTCACACAGATTGTCTTCACTATAAGCAACGGAGACTGGCGGCCAAGGGCCAACAGTACACCGATTGGTAGGGACAGGGCGATACCTGTGACACCAATTGTGATCGACAGCATAAAGCCACCCATCTGGTCACTGTCGATAGATTCAATACCAATTGGCGCAATGCCGTTAAGGACTGAAATAACAGGTCCAGATATTAGCACCCAATAAATGATAGGCAAAACACCCGCTGCGATCGTAGCGCCAAGGTTGCCGATCACTTTTGGCAACATGGTTAGTGCGAGGTATCCGACAACAAAACCGGCAAACGCCGAAATTGGTAGCCAGATAGAACCACCCCATAGCAGGAAGAACCCCAAGAATGGATACACCATCGAGAACAACAGCACCTTGCGTGGTACAGCGGTATACAAGATTGGTGATATCGCTATGAACAGCAGGATCAGTGCTACAACCGGACGCCAGTAAAGCTCGCGTGGGTAGAACCCAAACACAAGTTGTGGCCAGCGTTCACGGATTACCGCCCAACAAGCCCCCGTTGTGCCTTCGCCATATTTTTCGACGATGGCCTCACGACAACCGGTAAGCGATGTTGCGCTCCAATTGGATTGAAATATCCATGGCAGGATGCCGCTTAGGACATAATACACAGCCCAGATCGACAAAACGGACATGATAATGTTCGGGATAGAGGAAAACAGGTTCTCCATCGCCCACTTAACAATACCTACCTGAGAAGTAGGAGGAGGCTTCTC
>CALCGO010000214.1 GCA_937901055.1 uncultured Rhodobacterales bacterium | reverse complement strand
CGGTGAGCAATATAAGCATCGTTCAAATACGTTGCCATATCTGCCTCTACCCAACCATTTTTCACCAGCGCTTTCAGGGCCTTCAGGGTTTCGCGTTGCCTAATTTCGGTATCCCGCCCGCCGCTGATAATTTGACGCGTTTGGGTAAAAAACTCGATCTCGCGAATGCCGCCGCGCCCTAGTTTCATGTTATGCCCGCCCACAACTACCGGACCGTGCAAACCCTTGTGTTCACGAATCCGAAGCCGCATATCGTGCGCATCCTGAATGGCCGCAAAGTCCAGATATTTTCGCCAGATGAACGGCTGCAAACGATCCAGAAATGCCCAACCAGCATCGATGGCCCCCGCACAAGGCCGCGCTTTGATAAACGCCGCCCGTTCCCAAGTCCGCCCTAGGCTCTCGTAATACCGCTCAGCGGGTTCCATCGCCATACAAACAGCCGTCGAGGACGGATCAGGTCGTAAGCGCAGATCAGTACGAAATACATATCCACCGCCCGTAACAGCGGACAGAAGCTTAACCATTCGTTGGGTAACGCGGATAAATCCGGCCCGCACCTCACCGTAATTTTCGGGGTCATGTCGGGTTTCATCAAACAGCACTATCAAGTCGATGTCAGATGAATAATTCAATTCGCGCGCACCCATTTTCCCCATCGCTAAAACGACCATGCCAGCCGCGCCTTGGGCCGCGCATCCGGGCAACTTTCCTCTCGCGATCTCTGCCTTGATCAAATGATCCAAACTGACCTGCACCGCACGATCCGCCAAATCAGTTAACGCACCGGTAACCTGCTCCAAGGACCACAGACCACCCAGATCTGCCAGCCCTGCCAACAACGCCCCACGTCGTTTTGCAGTCCTTAGATTGTCAGATAGTGCCTGAAAACTTTCGCCCGAAATATCATCCAGAATTTCAACGAAAACCGCATCCAGATCACGTGCAATGATGCTACGTAACCAGTCGGACTCACGCCGCATCAACTGGTCCAAATACGGGCTACACCCCGCCGTTCCCGCGATCAGATCAGCAAGGTTTTCGGGAACCCCGTCAAACATCGCCCGCGCTTCAGCGCCGCGCACTTCGTTATATGGAATCGGTCCAGCGGTTACATTTTCAAGCGTATTCATGTGTCCAGAATGGCAATAAATACGTTCGGGTCAAGCGGCCTTATCGCCCCTCATACTTCGGCAGACGTTTTTCCATAAACGCCATGACACCCTCAAGGAAGTCGCGCGTTTTTCCGGCCTCGCCTTGTAACTTCGCCTCAACATCAAGTTGTTCATCAAGCGAGTTATCCAGACTACCACGCAGAGCTTGTTTAACGAGCTGGTAAGACTTCGTCGGTCCCTTTGCCAGGTGCGCCCCGCGTTCCTGTACTTTGGCTGCAAAATCATCGTCTGCCACACATTCCCAGATCATGCCCCAGTCGTCCGCTTGCTGTGCCGATATCCGGTCAGCAAACAATGCGGCCCCCATCGCCTTGGCAAACCCCATTTGGCGCGGCAACCAATACGTTCCGCCCGCGTCTGGAATAAGGCCAATACGCGCAAAAGCCTGCATGAAGAATGCCGATTTTGTTGCAATCACGATGTCCGCCGCCAATGCCAAATTCGCACCAGCCCCTGCCGCGGCTCCGTTTACCGCCGAAATCGTCGGGATGGGACAATCGTAAATTGCCTTAAGCATTGGTTCATATTCTTCTTTCAGAACACGTTCCAAATCCAGATCAGCCGCCGAAGCTCCGTCGCCCAAATCCTGACCCGAACAAAATCCACGGCCAGCGCCTGTCAGCACCAACACCCGCGCGTCATTGCTCGCGCGCCCAATTGCATGGGTAATGTCGGCACGCATCTGTGCGTTCAGCCCGTTCATCACATCGGGGCGGTTTAACGTGATGGTCGCGATTTCATCACTGACCGAATAAAGGATTGTCTGATAGCTCATGGAAATCTCTCCTGTTTCACTAAAACTTAGTGAGTAGTGCGAACTCTTAAAAGACCGAACGTGGCGTCAGCCCTTCAACAAGGCATCAAGCTTCGCCTGTTCTTCGTTGCTTAGACCCTCAACAACGGCTCCTGTGCTTCGCCGACGGATAAACACCACCGATATCCACCCACCAATTATCAGCAGCACCGGACCGGCAAACCAAAGCATCGCATTGCTTAGGCTTAATACCGGTTTCAGAAGGACGTATTCGCCATAACGATCAACGACGAAATCCTCCACCTCTTGATCCGAGTCTCCGGCGACCAACCGTTCGCGCACCAACAACCGTAAATCCCGCGCTAGTTCAGCATTTGAATCGTCAATATTTTCGTTCCGGCAGACCAAGCACCGCAAGCCTTTGGAAATGTCCCGCGCCCTTGATTCCATTACCGGATCAGCGAGTATCTCATCCGGCTCCACCGCTATCGCAGGTGTCACAAGCATCAGGGTCAATAACAAATACTTAAGCATAACTCACTCCGCCGGAATAGCTGAAATGGTGGCTTTTCGCGCGGCCGACGCCACTCGATACCGTCGATCTGTGATGCTAAGAACCCCACCGAACGACAGCGTAAACACGCCAATCCAGATCCAGTTAGTGAACGGTTTCACGTATGACCGCACCGCCCAGCTACCATCATTTTGCCGATCCCCAAGAACAACATAAACGTCACGCAGCAACGTTTGATCAATCGCGGCTTCCGTCGTTGGCATAGCCTGAACCGGATAATTGCGTTTTTCCGGATACAGCTTCGCAATCTCTGCGCCATCCTTGAGCAACGT
>CALCGO010000213.1 GCA_937901055.1 uncultured Rhodobacterales bacterium | reverse complement strand
CACGCCAGTAAAGCCAACCAACTTGTGAGTAAAGAGCATGCGGCAGATATTCGAAATGAACTCGAAGAAATTGCCACCAGAACTAATTGGTTATTAAACAATTCTAGCTCAATAAGTACATCCTCTTGCGTTGACAGTAATTCACCGACAACTTTGTTTATTTTTGGTCCATCTAGGTCAGGAAAAACAACGTTGGAGGGGCTGTTAGGGCAGCATCCCAATGTTCAGAAAGGGTACGAAAATCCGATCATAAGGAAAGCCATCCAGACTGCTTATCACGAGGCCGGCTTTTTTCCAACACGGTCGATGGCCCATTTGCCACCACAATTTTACCCTAATGTAACGAAGCATTATACGGCAAACTTGCCAACTGTTTCTGAATCACATTGCGTCTTTACAAATACGACTCCGGGTTATCTTTGGGACGCACCCTTCTTCCACAGCGTCATTCCAAATTCCCGCTTCGTTTTTGTAAAACGCAATATCAATGATTTAATATGGCGCATTTATACAAAGTCTTACCGCGCCGGAAATTGGTATTCGTACGACTTGAGCAGCCTCAAAGAGTATATAACAAAGTACTATCAAATTGTAGATTTGATGGCGGATTTGATGCCCCAAAAAGTGAGGGTGATAAATTATGAAGAACTGGTCTCAAATCCAGCTGACATTTGCACAGAAGTTCTAACCGATTGTGGCGTTTCAACGGATGCCTCCCTTAGCTATGGGGAGGTGCAAAATGATGTAGGCTGCTCCAATCTATTCCAAGCTCTCATGCAGTCCGAAATTGGGCGCGAGCTATAATTGACCATGCTAGTTAACGAGTTCATGCGGGTCACGCTCACTTTTTTAGTACATACTAAAGTTGAGTAACTGCTTCGGGGGCTCCAATTGCAAAAAGCCCTCGCTTGATGTGTGGTATATTGCCCAACAAGCGTTGCCGATTTACCACAGCTCCCACTTCGCTCCTGTTGCTTCCACAGTGCTTCCACGGGGTTTTACGCAACGCAAAAAATCACCCTAAGGTGGCGCGTAACATATTGATTTTATGGTGTGTTCTTGGTTGCGGGGGTAGGATTTGAACCTACGACCTTCAGGTTATGAGCCTGACGTGACCCAACCAAGTAGGGATAAATCTAGGGTGCCCATTGAACGGTATTGTTAGATTACCTTGCTTGAACTTGAAACCGACAATGCCATGTCGAATGCTATGCAATCGTCCCGCTTTCCTTAGCCCAAATCGCATATTCCAGCCGCCGTGGTCATCAATTCGCACAATTTGACCCAACCAATATTGAGGATCCTAAGTGGCGGTGAAGTTACACGCATCGGCGCAAAGTAGGAAAAGTTAGAGCCCGTAGGCTGCGGGGATTTCCAATGCCAGACTAGCATACTGCCAAGCTTCCACCTAGGGCGCCAATATTTCCTACTTTGCGATTCGAAACTGGTCTATTCACTCACACTTAGAACTTCCAAGTCAGGTTCAAACCACCCAGTTTTTCCCTGATAACGGCCAAAATCAAAAAAAGAATATAAGCCATTTATAAGTTTTGGATTTTTTCCTTGCATGAAATCGCCAGAGGGGCAACTGGCCAAAGGTTGTATCGTCCTGAACCTGCAGATTACGGAGTTAGCAAATCAACTTGGTCTGAGGCCAAGCCAGATATATCCGTCCGCGCTGCAAATCCAAGCACCCTTCGAACTGCGTCGACGGGGCGTCGAGGGAAAGATCGTCGCTGGCGATCTCGAGCCCGAACCAGATAGAACGATGCAGCGTGCGCTGGCCCGCGCACATACTTGGACAGCC
>CALCGO010000212.1 GCA_937901055.1 uncultured Rhodobacterales bacterium | reverse complement strand
GTGCCTAACCTCGGATCCAACGGCAATTTCAAGGGTTCTGGCCAATCCGCCATTGATCTCGAAGACGTATTGGATTTCATTTCCGCCAAATATTGTGGTTTCATCTAGCGGGATCGCATTTTCGTGCACATGCTGCACCACCCCGAGCGCGTCGATAAAAACCATATCCAGCGAAATCAGCGTATTACGCATCCAGAACCGCATTGGTTGTGGATCGGGGTACACAAACAGCATTCCGGCGAACGTCCCCAACGATTCACGGTTCATCAAGCCTAACGCCCGCATCTCCGGCGAATCAACGACTTCTGTCGTAAAGCGAACAGAACTGTTGTCAGAACGAATATCTAGCTTGTCCGAAGCGCACTCGGTTCCCGCGTGGGCCGATGTCAGCCCAAGCAGAAAAACCGCTGTTGTAAGGAAACGCAGAATATCAGCTGCCTTTGTGGATCACATGATCCCATGACTGAACCTCGCCAGCCATTTTACCACGAGGACCCGCGATAATACGAACCGAGATAGCCTCCCCCGGTTGCAAATCAGACAGCCCGTAGTGGCGCAAGATTTCCACATGCAGGAAAACATCGTCGTCACTGCCAAATATATTCGCAAAGCCAAAGCCCTTGGCTTTGTCGAACCATTTCACCCGAGCCGGCTGAAACGGAACATCTGCCGCGACATCCGGAATGGCCGGCGTATCCTCGGAAGCTGTTGCTACAATATCGGTATCCGGTGCGTCTATATCATGGATAATCGACGCTTGACGTCCACGGTCTGTAACTTGCACTTCAATGGTGATGTGCGAGCCTTCGGCGACCGAACTTCGTCCAAAATTTCGTAAAACATTGGCGTGCAAAAGGATGTCCCCATCGTCATCGTCACAGACGACGAATCCAAAGCCCTTCGTTGCATCAAACCACTTGACCTGCCCCTTGATCATTCTACTAACTTCTCTCTCTCATTATGCATTCATCTGTATACAACAACGCATAAATCTCTGTTTAACATGCCCTACCAGTAAAACTAACAACATATTTAGTATCTAGTAAACAGAAGGATAAGACAAGAGATCATAAAATGGCCTCGTTCGCACGCGGGCGCGTACTGAAGTGGTCCTACAAAATCGGACAGTCTGTTAAGGTGTATTCCAACGAGAAG
>CALCGO010000211.1 GCA_937901055.1 uncultured Rhodobacterales bacterium | reverse complement strand
AGAAGTACAATGCCGATATGGTCAAAGCTGGACGCCCATACCGTTACGGCTAATCTATGTTCTGGGGGCCGCAACTTGTCGGCCCTCACCTCACTGTTAAGAATGGAAACCTAATGCCCGGTACTTTGAACTTTGATGATCTAAAAACGCACGTCAGTGACGGGTCTGTTGATACTGTCCTGGTGTGTATTGTTGATATGCAGGGCCGTTTGATGGGCAAGCGTTTTCATGCGCAAGCCTTTGTCGAAAGTGGTCATGCGGAAACGCATTGCTGCACCTATTTGCTTGCTACCGACCTCGAAATGGCAACGCCTGGTGGCTATGCTTCGACCAGTTGGGAGCAAGGGTACGGCGATTATACCATGAAGCCCGATCTGGACACATTGCGCCTTGTGCCATGGCTTGAAGGCACTGCGATGGTTCTTTGCGACGTCTTGGATCACCATAATAAACCGATCACCCATTCCCCGCGTGCAATGTTGAAAACCCAGATCGCGCGCCTAACTGAAATGGGATTTAGCGCCACAATGGCGACCGAATTGGAATTCTTCCTGTTTGAGAAAAGCTTTGATGATATCCGTAAAGACGGCTTTCGCGATCTAACCCCCATCAGCGGATACAACGAAGATTACAACATCCTACAAACTACCAAGGAAGAGGTTGTGATGCGCCCATTGCGCAACCACCTTTATGCCATGGGCATCCCTATTGAGGGGTCTAAAGGAGAAGCCGAAGCCGGCCAAGAAGAGCTGAACATCAAATATGACGAGGCGCTTGCCTGCGCCGATCACCATAGCATTGCCAAACATGCCGTGAAAGAAATCGCATGGCAACATGGCCACGCCGCAACATTTTTACCCAAGTGGAGCCAAGATCGCGTTGGATCGTCCAGCCATGTACATCAATCCTTGTGGAAAGACGGTAAGCCAGCGTTTTTCGATACTGATCGGCCCAATAGTAAATCAGAATTGATGGATCACTACATGGCCGGCCTGATCAAATACGCTGCCGATTACACCTATTTCATGGCCCCCTATATCAATAGCTACAAACGCTTTGCCAAAGGTTCATTTGCGCCGACAAAAGTCATCTGGTCGGTAGATAATCGCACTGCCGCTTATCGCCTGTGTGGTGCTGGCAGCAAAGCGATAAGGGTCGAATGTCGCATACCAGGGTCTGATATGAACCCCTACCTTGCGCAAGCTGCAATGCTCGCCGCGGGTATCAAAGGGATCGAAGAAAAGCTGACACTCCCTGCGGCTTTCTCGGGTGATGCATATGAAGATACAACCTCTGCGCATATCCCCCAAAACTTGCGCGACGCAAAAGACGCGCTGCACGGATCTGATATGCTACGTGCGGCCATGGGCGATGATGTTGTTGATCACTACACCCGCGCTGCCGAATGGGAACAAGAAGAATTTGACCGCACAGTGACCGATTGGGAAATCGCACGCGGTTTTGAAAGGGCTTAAAGCTATGACTATCCAATGCATCTCTCCAATTGACGGATCGGTTTACGCGACACGCGACACGCTTTCACGCACGGAAGCTGAGGCCGCGGTCGCGCGTGCAAAGAGCGCCCAAGTCGCATGGGCTGCACGCCCCCTCGTGGAGCGTATCAAACTGGTGCAAGCAGGTGTTGCAGCCATTGGCGAGATGAATGATGAGATCGTGCTTGAGATAGCACACCAAATGGGTCGTCCTGTCCGCTACGGTGGTGAGTTCGGCGGATTTAATGAACGCGCCTCATATATGGCGGAGATTGCGGAACACGCACTGGCCCCTATTGAGGTTGAGGACAGTGATGCATTCCGCCGCGTGATCAAACGTGTGCCCCACGGTTTGGTCTTGGTCGTGGCACCTTGGAATTACCCTTACATGACGGCGATCAACACCGTCGCGCCCGCCTTGATCGCAGGCAACGCAGTAATGTTAAAACACGCGTCCCAAACCCCATTGGTGGGCGAACGAATGGCGGCCGCATTTCATTCAGTTGGTATCTCCGAGGACGTTTTCCAAAACGTATTTCTGGATCACCAGACAACATCTGCTTTGATCGCGGATCGCGCGTTTGGTTTTGTGAACTTCACCGGTTCAGTTGGTGGCGGCAAAGCGATGGAAGCGGCAGCAAGCGCTACCTTTACCGGCATCGGTTTGGAACTCGGCGGCAAAGACCCTGGCTATGTTATGGAAGACGCCAACCTTGACGCGGCTGTCGATACTCTGATTGACGGTGCGATGTTCAATTCTGGTCAGTGCTGTTGTGGGATTGAACGGATTTATGTCCACGAAAGCCTGTTCGATGCGTTCGTGCAAAAGGCTGTGGCAATTGTGAATGGTTACAAGCTGGGCAACCCGCTGAACCCTGAAACCACCCTTGGCCCAATGGCGCATGTGCGCTTTGCAGACGAGGTGCGTGGCCAAACGGCAGATGCCATTGCGGCAGGTGCAACGGCACATATCCACCCCGCGCACTTCCCCGAAGACGGTGGCGCATATTTGATGCCGCAAATCCTGACAAACGTGACCCACGACATGCGTGTGATGCGTGAAGAAAGTTTTGGGCCAGTCGTTGGTATCATGTCAGTCAAAGATGACGCCGAAGCGATCCGCCTGATGAACGATAGTAACTTTGGCCTGACCGCTTCCCTTTGGACCCAAGACGCTATCCGCGCCGAATTAATCGCAGATCAAATCGAGACAGGGACCGTGTTCATGAACCGCGCTGACTACCTTGATCCCGCTCTGTGCTGGACCGGGTGCAAAGACACGGGACGCGGTGGGGGCCTGTCTGTGATTGGCTACCATAACCTGACACGTCCAAAATCATACCATCTCAAGAAAGCATAAAGATATGAGCCTAATAGCAAACTGGTCCTACCCAACGTCTATCCGTTTTGGCGCTGGCCGTATTTCCGAAATCGCTGATGCCTGCGCTGTGGCTGGGATCAAAAAACCACTTTTGGTTACAGATCGCGGTCTAGCAACTATGGCCATCACCACCAAAACGCTTGATCTGCTTGAGGCAGCTGGCCTTGGGCGTGCGATGTTTTCTGATGTCGATCCAAACCCAAATGAAAAGAACGCCGAAGCCGGTGTGAAAGCCTATAACGAGGGCGGGCATGACGGTGTGGTTGCCTTTGGTGGTGGCTCTGGTCTT
>CALCGO010000210.1 GCA_937901055.1 uncultured Rhodobacterales bacterium | reverse complement strand
TCATCAATGGCGAATTTGTAAAGACGAAGAAGCATTTCCAATCCAAAAATCCGGCTGACGGCGAGTTTCTGGCCGATATTGGCGATGGTTCGAAAAAGGACGTCGATAACGCCGTTAAGGCCGCGCGCAAGGCGCAGGCTGGATGGGCGAAACTTGGCGGACATGGTCGCGCGAAGTACCTCTATGCGATTGCGCGGTTGGTTAACAAACACGCGCGGCTGTTTTCGGTTCTTGAAACATTGGACAACGGAAAACCGATCCGCGAAAGCCGTGACATCGACATCCCGCTGGTCATCCGCCATTTCTATCACAACGCCGGATGGGCGCAGTTGATGGATGACGAATTGCCGGGCTATGAGGCGATGGGCGTTGCGGGCCAAGTGATCCCGTGGAACTTCCCGCTGCTGATGCTGGCATGGAAAATCGCGCCTGCGATTGCGATGGGTAATACGGTGGTGCTGAAGCCTGCCGAATACACTTCGCTGACCGCGCTGCTATTCGCTGAAATTTGTGTCGAAGCGGGCCTGCCCAAAGGTGTTGTGAACATCGTAACGGGCGAGGGCGCGACGGGTGCTGCGATTACCGAACACGCCGACATTGACAAGGTGGCCTTCACCGGTTCGACCGAAGTTGGCCGGATTATCCGCAATGCAACGGCGGGTTCAGGCAAGAAGCTGACGTTGGAGTTGGGCGGGAAATCGCCGATCATCGTATTTGACGATGCTGATCTAGACAGCGCGGTTGAGGGCGTTGTTGATGCGATTTGGTTCAATCAGGGGCAGGTCTGTTGTGCAGGCTCGCGTTTGTTGATGCAAGAAGGCATTGCCGACAAGTTTATTGCCAAGTTGACGACGCGTATGGCGAAGTTGCGTATTGGCAATCCGCTGGACAAATGCATCGATATAGGTGCGATCGTTGATCCGGTGCAGATGGATACCGTGGCGGCGATGGTTGCCAAAGGTGTGGCCGAAGGGGCAACGCTGATTCAGCCGGAAATTTCGATGCCAAACGGTGGCTGTTACTTCCCGCCGACCTTGTTGGCGGACGTGGATACCGCCGCGACTGTGATGCAGGAGGAAATCTTCGGGCCGGTTCTGGTGTCCACGACGTTCCGCACACCCGCCGAGGCTATCGCGTTGGCAAACAACACGAAATACGGTTTAGCGGCGAGCATTTGGTCGGAGAATATTAACCTAGCCTACGAAATCGCCCCTAAAGTGAAAGCGGGCGTTGTTTGGATCAATTGCACGAACCAATTCGATGCGGCGGCTGGTTTCGGCGGCTATCGCGAGAGCGGTTTTGGCCGTGAAGGTGGCAAAGAAGGCCTGTTTGAGTATGTGAAGCCTAGCTTCCTGAAAGGTCTGAAATCTTTCGTTAATAAACATCCCGTAGCATCCGGCGAAGTGGCGATGGAAACGATCGACCGCACTCCGAAGATGTACGTTGGTGGCAAACAAGCGCGGCCTGATAGTGGTTATGCGACGCAAGTGCTGTCCTCCAAGGGTGCATTGATCGGGCATGTTGGTACGGGTTCCCGCAAGGATATCCGCAACGCGGTCGAGGCTGCTGCGGGGGCGTCCGGATGGGCTGCTGCCTCGGGCCATAATCGGGCGCAGGTGCTGTATTTCATTGCTGAAAATCTATCGGCGCGCGCAGGTGAGTTTGCCGACCGGATCAGTGCGATGACCGGTGCGACCAAGACCAAGGCGAGCGCGGAGGTCGAGGCCTCGGTCGCGCGGCTATTTAGTTATGCGGCTTGGGCGGATAAGTTTGACGGCGCGGTGCATTCCGTTCCAATGCGCGGTGTTGCGATGGCGATGCACGAACCTGTGGGCTTGATGGGAATTATTTGCCCGGAAGAGGCGCCACTGCTGGGGATGATTTCGTTGATCGGGCCAGCAATGGCGATGGGGAACCGGTGCGTGGTTGTGCCGTCTGAAAGTCATCCGTTAAGTGCGACGGATTTCTATCAGGTGCTGGACACGTCTGATTTGCCGGGCGGGGTGGTTAACATTGTCACTGGATCGCACGATGAGTTGGCCAAGACTCTCGCGGATCACTACGCCATTGATTCCGTTTGGCATTTCGGTAGCGAAGCGGGGGCTAAAGTGGTCGAGGCAGCCTCGGCGGAGAACCTGAAACGGACGTGGACATCCAACGGTTTGGCTCGCGACTGGTATGATCACAAGCAAGGCGAGGGGCGTGAATTTTTGCGTCACGCAACCGAGGTGAAGAACATCTGGACGCCTTACGGGGAATGATGTGAAAACGCCGCTGGATATTCTTGACGGCCTTACCGCGGATACCTGCGAGGCGAAATACCAGTTGTTCTATCCGGCCTGTCAGGCAGCGGAATTTGCGGCGGATGAAACGGCTGTGCGCGTTGAGGGAATTTTCCACGCCAGCGCTGACGCGGTCGTCAAATCCTATTGCTTCTTGGTGCTAGGCGCGATTGTGGATTCTGGCCAGTTGTCCGATGAGGCAACTCAAAGAACGACGAGGTTTCTGGAGACGGAGCTGAATTCGCTGACGGAATTCGCCCTAAAAGATGAAAAAGGGCGGTATATACATTACCTCAGCCATATGGCGTATTTGGCAGGCTCTTTGCAGAAATACAACGATATAACCCCGATTTACGAGGCATTGTTCTGCGCCTATTTGCGTGCGGATGAGCAGATTTGCGGGAACGAAGATGTGGTCATTGCGGAGGTGTTGCTAGGCGCCGCGGATGTGGCAAATATGCTTGCCCGTTTGATGCGACAGGTGGGGGAGCCGTCACCACCGGTGATACCGGAGGCCAACAAGAAAGCGCTTTGGCTGGCGATGTTTGCCTTGAATGGCAGGCTAAAGAAACACGACCCTGCGCTGTTTGTCCCGTTGGTCGACGACTTGGTGGCGATGGTGCAGGACTAGCCGTTTCGGGCACGAAAAAAGAGGCGATCGGGTGAAACCCGCGCCATGACTGTCAGAAATGCTCGGAGAGGCAAAAATGCCATGGTTTCGACGTTCCGGGTCAGAGACCGCCTATTGGTGAGGTCGGATTTATCGCGCTAATCGCCCAAGCCCTGAGATGTTGCTGCCAAAATACCGCTTGTCAGGCGGTGCAACGAAAG
>CALCGO010000209.1 GCA_937901055.1 uncultured Rhodobacterales bacterium | reverse complement strand
GCAAATAGTATTCACGGAACCATTTCCCCATCTTCATTTTGTCAAGCAACCCTGCGACGCTTAAATCAGCGTCTTTGGACATCGCTACGGCCTGTTTGTTGAATCGCGCAATGTCAGCCAACATGCGCCAAAACTGTGGACGGATGATATTCCGTTTCTGAGCAAACAATGCTTTGAAAGATCTCAGTCCATATTCAATTCTTCCACCATCGATTGAAGCCGCGAAGTTCATATTACTTTTCTTGACGGGCACATCTAGCTCAGAAAACATTCGTGTCAGGTTTGGGTAATTGGGATAGTTGAATACAATAAACCCTGTGTCGACAGGAATGTTGTCGTTTTTGCCGGCCATCACGGTCCGCGCATGCCCGCCAAGACGTGAACCAGCTTCATACAATGTTACATTTCTAAATGCAGACAGTTCATATGCTGCAGCTAAGCCGGATATCCCGCTACCAATAATTGCAACCCGTTTTTCGCTAACTAAATCAAATGGCATCTTCTGCCTCCAATATTTCTATTGCTTTCAATACGATCAGGCGAAGCAATTGGATCACAAAATTACAGGAAAAATAATTTGATCCATTTACATGATAGATTCGTATACACATTATGATAGCAAGAATGACATCAGCTAAGCAGCAGGGCTTTATCCCAGTCGGGGTAATGAATTATGCTCGGAAGAAAGGCGAAACGATCGAGAACGGTTCGGAAAAGCAAAAGCCGCGTTCAGATGAGTGGACACTCTGCCTAATCAGTGTGCGTGACAATCAAGATCAGGCGGCATTTGTTCTTCTCTTCAATCATTTTGCACCGCGGGTAAAATCATATTTGATGAAATCTGGGGGGTCCGGCGCACAAGCTGAGGAAGCAACCCAAGAAGCATTGGCCACGGTTTGGCAAAAAGCTGGTATGTTTAATCCTGCCCAGTCTAGCGCTTCCACCTGGATCTTCACGATTGCCAGAAACAAAAATATCGATGCTATTCGTAAACAAAAAAGACCTGAACCAGAAGATATCAGCTGGATGGGCGCCGAAGAAGACGATGCTTCTGTTGCATTGGAAACAGCCCAAGAAGAATCCGGGCTTCGAAGGGCTGTTGGGAAGCTGCCGGATGCACAGCGTGAGCTAATTGAACGCGCATTTTTCGGCGATATGAGCCATAGCGAAATTGCCGCAGAGACTGGAATTGCTTTAGGAACCATAAAATCCCGAATACGCTTGGGATTAGAACGTATTCGCCACGAATTGACGAGATCAACATGAAAAATCTTCAGATCAAACATCATCTGACCGACTCTGTGATGTTGGCTTATTCTGCTGGTTCCCTACCAGAGGCTTATAGTCTTGTTGTAGCTTGTCATGTATCATTGTGCGCACAATGTCGTAGTGCTTTGGAAGGATTTGATGCCTTGGGCGGTGCAGTTTTGGAGCAATCAGGCAAATCCGAGCTTTCCGCAGGTGCGCTTGCCGCGACGATGGATTTAATTGCGAACGGCCAAGAGCCAGCTCAAGAAGTGTCTTACGAGAAATCCGACTTTCCGGTGCCGTTGCAAAAATATGTTGGCGGTGGGCCGGAAAAAGTGAAGTGGCGCAAAATTGGCGGTGGTGTGAAACAGGCGATTTTGCCAACCGCAAATGACGCCAACGTACGTCTCCTATATATTCCCGCGGGAACAGCTGTTCCGGATCACAGTCATGGTGGGTTGGAAATGACCCTTATACTTCAGGGTGCTTTTTCGGATGAAATAGACCGATTTGCGCGCGGAGACGTGGAATTTGGAGATGAGGATCTGACACATACGCCAATAGCTGAGGTCGGAATAGATTGCATCTGTTTGGCGGCAACGGATGCGCCTTTGAAATTCAGCGGCCTAATTCCAAGACTTTTGCAACCTTTCATCAAAATTTAGTATCGGTCTGCAGAGAATTGGATTCAGCATGAACGTGCAAACGAAAATCATCGTCAACGATCGCATGCAGTCAAATTACAATTACGAGCTCTCGGCACCCATCGGCAAAGAGTTTTCTGATAGCTTTTTGCCGCACCACACACCACAAGTGATGTTGGAAATGGGGGTATTTGAGGGCCGTTATCTGAACGATTGTACCAGCGAGTTCCCGACGGAATGGTTCAGAAATGCAAAGCTTAGCGCGCTTCCTGACCCTCAACTCAACTACTTTGGCGTCAAAAGTCGGCAATCCTTAGTTGTTTGGCAGCAAAAAGGGTGGATCTTTGCCCCTGATCCGCGCGGATGGTTTCAATGGTATTGTAGGTATTACATGGGCCGCCGGCTAATTGATATCGACAAGATCCAAATCAAGCGATGGAGAGGATTTGCCAGACATTCAGGGCAAATCCGCGCTAACTGCTATCCTGGCGACATATTTTGCAGACCTCGTCAACGCCAAGCACTCTTGCAATGGGCTCATGATCCTTTGATTTGAAGCATTCAATTAAAAATGTTCAATTCAAGCGCGGGTTTGCCCCAGTATATGAAAAACAAGAATTTTAGATTGGATCAAGGCCACGTTTGTTTCGTTGGAACGAGAAAAGTATAGATATGGCGATTAGTTTCAAAAAACATGGCAACGCCGCGTAAAGCAGCGAGAGCCGCGCCAAAACTTCGGGTTCGTTTATGGCACCGGGAACAAAGCCAGCGGCATCAAGCAAAGGCAGTACGGACGCGGCAGATAGCCGCCGAGATAATACGGATGCAACGGTGCGACGGATTTGTCCAATAAGTGGACTCGGTGGAAATCCTGTTTGACTAGCGCGAGTTTTCGCTACTTCTAAACACCTAATGATTGTATGGCTTGGTGACTCGTGCCCCTTCAAGAAAGCGAATGCCAAACAGGTAGAAATGAAGAACTTGTTAAATTTGCCGACTACCGCTTTGGGATCGGCCATTTTGGGATTTTCCAGCGCCGCGGTTTCCCAAGATGTTTTTGTTGAACCACATCCACAGAGCCTACAGAGCAATGTCTATGATCTTTGTGGTTATCCTACGGCTACATAAGTAACGTGTACGCAATTCCACCAAAATTTGAAGTTGCCTGATTTGCAATGCTTTGGGCCAATGACCGTTACGCCCCACTTTATAAAGCAAGAATACTGTGACGAAGGAGATCCGCAATGGCGGTTTCATCGATGAGTTATCCTAGTAGTCGTTATTGCTCCCGATATCGTTGTTTGTTTCGCTAGGATACTGTCTTACTCGTCGGAGTGGATCTTCTGCCATCATTTACGTTAACTCAGCATTTGACATTCGCTTGGAGGTAAGCACCAAAAGTTCATGTCAGAGGCTAGACCGCAAGCTGGTGCTACCCCTCACAGTTTTGCGGCGTTTAGCTATTTGCTGTCTTTATTCCTGTTCAATCGAGTTGACCCAGTTCGTTAAAAAGCTTTCCTTCTTCAACCTATCTAAAAACACCAACAGTCCGGGGCCAAGTCGAATTGGGCGAGCAGCGCTGTTTTCCTGCAATTGGGCAGAATCAATCGGTGGCAAGCTGGTAAGTTTCACCAGTTCTGGCCTACGGTTTAATGTAGCCAAAAAATCAATCATCATACCGCTTTGCGTCGGATTACTTGCATTTTTTGGAATGAGCGCCGTGCGAAGCATCACGTTTACATAATCGTCGAACAATATGATCTGAATACCCGGATAGTCAGATAGACGGGACATTGCGTAACTGCCGACGACGTTATAGGCCAGCGTCAGTTGGCCAGAAGCGACATCGTGGATCATATCGCCGGAGCCTCGATACAATCGCGAGTTCAGACGACCCATAACTTCGGTCAGGCGCCAATATGAGTCTGAGTTCCGAGAATCTTGTGTAGCAAAAAGGTACCCGGCCCCAGAAACGCGCACATCGTATGTGCCAATGCGCTTTTCAAATTTGTCTGGATTGTCACGTAGTAGTGAAATTAAATCTTCACGGGTTTTCGGAGGATCAATTCCTTCGAAGGCCGCTTTGGAAATCACCACCACTGCTGGCTCTTGGGTGAACGCAAAAACTTGATTTCGCCATTTGGCCCAATCCGGCAGTGTGTCCGTAGCGTTGGAAGAATAGGTCTGTGCAAAACCGTCATTGGCAAGTTTCGTTTGCAGGTCCATCGCCGAAGAAATGGCAAGATCAAATTCACCCCCTTCTTCATAGAGCGCCTTCATCAGTTCTGTACTGCTGGCAATTACATAGTCGACGTTTATCGTCGGATGGGCGCGTTGGAATGCTAATATGATAGGCTCAAATACGTTGATGTCTGCGGTAGAGATTATCTTTATGGTCAGATTACCGTTCGGAGCAGGATAAATATGATTGCCTTCAATCTCGAAAGCCGAAGTCACATGCGGCCCTAAGAAAAAAAACACTAAACTAGTGGCAAGATAAGTGAAACGCATGCGCCTGGTCCTTCCATATTCGAACGCACCTGAATTCGGCCCTTATGAGCACGTGCGACCACATCAGCAATCGTAAGGCCAAGGCCAGATCCAACGATATCTGATACGTTTGCTCCGCGCGAAAATCGCTTGGTTAGGCTTTCTAAATTGGTGTCCACGAATCCTCTACCGTGATCGGTGAACGAAATTTTGTAACTGTCTTCAGTTTTCACGTTTATATGAATATCGCTGTCTGCCGGTGAATATTTAATTGCATTGTCCAAGATATTGCGCAGAGCATTTTGCAAAAGGATCGGATCTCCGACAAACGGCAAGGGTTCGTCTGGGATGTCGACGATCAAATGGATGTCTTTCAGGCCAGCAGTGGGTGAAAGGTGTTCACAAGTGTCGCGGGTAATATCACCTATATCGAGTTTTGAAGTAAGCAAATGATCTGTACGAAAGGTTACCATCGCGTGGTCAAGTAATTGGCCTGCCGAGCGGGAACTTTCATCAACCGCGCGGATCATTTCGCGTAGCGCTTTTTTATCTTCGGGCTTTTCCAGTCGTCGAAGCGCAAGTTCAGCCTGCGTGCGTACTATAGTTAATGGCGTGCGGACGCGGTGTGCAGCCTCGGCGATAAAATCTTCAGATTGGGCCAAAGATGCGCGCAATCGTGACATGAAGTTGTTAAGAGCAGCCACCAATGGCACAAGCTCGCTAGGAAGTTTTGCTTTAACCGAACTTAAATCATGTGGCCCGCGCCGCTTTATTGATTGTGTCATCCGACTGAGCGGTGAAAGTGCGGACTGCGCCGCCAGTAAACTAAGAGTGGTTGCAAATATGAAGAAACCGATACCTACAAATGCAGCAGTAGTGGAAATACTTGATGATATGGCCGCTAGTCCTAGCCGAGTCTGTGCAACAATAATTGTCGCGTTAACTGTCTGACCACCGGAGCTGACCAATCTGGCAACAGCGACCGATCGAACTTCTTCGCCACGATAGTCGAGAGTTGAAAATACGGAATTTGATGAAGTTGGACGCGACGTAGTTTCTGGCAGATCCGCATAACCGGTAAGTGTCTCACCATCGACGATAATGCGGTAAAAAACCCGGTCCTGACTTATAGAGCCGAGCATCGAAAGTGCCGAGTATGGCAACTCCAGATTGACCGTCCCACGTTCAGAATAAAGCGCATCGGCGATAGAGGTCGCAGAAGCGGCCAAAATATTGTCCTGCGTATCGGTGGCGGCTTGTTCTGCAACGACGCGAACGATCAGGTAAAAAGTTAACGACAAGATTGCCGCTATGACTGACAACTGGAACACCAGTCGACGCCGAATCGAACTGTTTGTGAAGAACGCCCTCATGAACCGTCAATCAGTCGATAGCCCAACCCTCTGACAGTTTCGATTTTCGCGGTTGATCCTTCTAACCTTTTACGAAGGCGACCGATATAAACCTCAATGGCATTTTCCGAGACGTCTTCTGTAAAGGAAAATAGGCGATCCATCAGGTGTGTTTTAGAAAAAATCTGACCGGGCGTGGAGAAGAAAATCTCCAGCAAACGATGTTCGCGATTCCGCAAGGCTTCGGTGTTTTCCTGGATGGTGATTGTGCCCGCCAGCGAATCAAAACCTACCCCGGCAAAGTGCCGGAGGTTATTCGCTACACCACCTTGGCGACGTAAAACGGCGCGACATCGAGCCTCCAACTCGGAAAAATCAAACGGTTTTGTAATATAGTCATCCGCCCCTAAATCCAGCAATCCTACCCTATCCGATACTTGTGAACGGGCCGTTAATACTATCACCGGAGTCCGGTTTGCATTGCGCCTGTGCGTCGCAAGAAAATCCCGACCATCTCCGTCAGGAAGCATAATATCCAATAAAATCAAATCGTAAGACGTCACATCGATGAAACTTCGAGCGGTGGCTAAATCGGCGGCGTAGTCAATAACATGCCCGTCAAGCGCCAGCCGATCCACGACGGCTTTAGCAAGCTGAATGTTGTCTTCGACTAACAGGAATCGCAAGCGATTTGTCCTTTTGTTGAACATGACAGGTTCGTGTCAGGTTAGCGGCCTTAACTGACACAATGTGCGAGCCAGTGCTCGTATGTCAAATAAGAGAATAAAAAAACCAACTAGGAGGAATGAAATGAAAACTCGGATTTTTAAAGTCCTAATGACCAGCATGGTTCTAGGTCTTGGCGGAACAGGCGTTGCAACCGCAGCTGAATGTATCGCCCCTGCAAACCCCGGCGGAGGTTGGGATTTCGCTTGTCGTTCAATCAGCAAAATCATGTTTGATATTGGCGCAGTCGATAAGCCTATTCAAATTACCAACATGGCCGGCGGCGGTGGTGGCCTCGCATTCAACCATGTTGTGTCTGAGCGCAATGACGACGCAGACTTGATTGTCGCTGCGTCTTCGGCAACGACCACGCGCCTTGCACAAAACGCCTATGCCGGCATGACAGCCGACCAAGTGCGGTTTGTTGGCGCAATCGGCATTGACCCGGGCGTAATTGTTGTGGCTGCTGACAGCCCGTTCATGACGCTTAGTGACCTATTGGAAGCTGTTATAGCGGACCCAAGCTCCGTCACATTTGCTGGTGGTTCCGCGGTTGGTGGTTTTGATCACATGAAACCATTAATGCTGCTTAAGGAAGCGGGTCTAACTGACATCACAACCGTAAAATACATCGGTCTTGATGGTGGTGGTGATGCGATTACGCAAACCATCGGTGGATTTACCCAAGCGATGACAGGCGACATGTCTGAAGTTGTTGGTTTCTTAGCGTCAGGTGACATCCGTGTACTTGCCGTTCTAACAAGCGAACGCGTAGCTGGTGCTCAGTTTGAAGGCATCCCAACTGCGATCGAGCAAGGGTACGACGTTGTTGCTGGTAACTGGCGCGGCCTATACATCCCGCGTGGCGTTTCAGATGATACATTCCAATTATGGGCTGGTCGTTTGCAAGCGGTTGCTGATTCGGATGAATGGGCAGAAGCAATGACGGCGCGGGGCTTAGCGCCGTTCACTCTGGTTGGTGATGACTTCCAAGGTTACATTGATAACCTAGTCGTTGAAATCCGCCAGATGAGCAAAGACATTGGAGTAATCCAGTAATGGCTAGCGACCGGATCTTTGGTCTGGTCATGGCGACCGTGGCGCTCGCGTATATCGCGAGCGCCACACAGATCCAGACCAGCTTTTTGTCAGACCCTGTGGGGCCTAAAACATTCCCTATTCTCATCGGAACTGTCTGCGCGATTAGTGCGATGTTTATGGTGTTAAAGCCTGACCCCGAACCTGAATGGCCTGTCTTGCGCACATTTGCGGCGCTGTGTTTCGCCGTATTCGTGCTGGTTGCTTATGCATATGCGTTGAAACCAATTGGGTTTATGATGCCGACTGCTGTTGCCGCGGGGGTGCTGAGTTTTCAGATTTCACCCAAAATCAAAACCGCAATCCTGTCGGGCCTTGGCCTGTCAATCGGGCTGTTCATTATTTTCAAATACGCGTTGGATCTGGGCCTTGTTCCATTTCCTAAGAGTTGGATGGGCTAAATTATGGAAGTGTTTTCAAATCTGGCAATGGGGTTCGACGTCGCGCTGTCGCCCTACACACTGATGCTGGCCGTTATCGGCTGTTTCATTGGTACGATCATTGGCGCACTGCCGGGGCTTGGCCCTTCAAATGGTGTGGCGATCCTTATCCCTATTACCTTTTCGATGGGTCTTGATGCGACTTCATCGCTAGTGCTGATGACCTCCGTTTATTACGGCGCAATGTATGGCGGGCGGATCAGTTCGATATTGCTGAATATTCCCGGTGACGAACCGGCGCTGATGACAACGCTGGACGGTTACCCAATGGCCAAAGCCGGCAGGGCCGGTGAAGCCTTGGTGCTATCTGGCTTTGCTTCTTTTTACGGCGCGATGTTTGCCACAATTGGTCTAATGTTTCTGGCACCAATGCTGGCGCGTGTTGCCTTTGTGTTTGGCCCCGCCGAGTATTTCGCCCTATACATGCTGGCCTTTATGACCCTTGGCGGCATGGCAAGTAACAATCAGGCAAAATCGGCAATCGCCGCCTGTATTGGTATTGGTATCGCGATGATCGGTGTTGATAATTCCAGCGGGCTACCACGCCTGACAGGTGGAAATCTGCATCTATATGATGGCGTTGATTTCCTTGTGGCAATTGTTGGCCTGTTTGCGGTCGCCGAAGTGTTCTTTTTCATCGAAAGCCACGGTAAAAGCTCTTCGATTGGCGTGAAGCTGGAAAAGGTGAAAATACCATGGAAAACCATCTACGAAACGCGCTGGACTATGTTTCGTGCATCGATAGTCGGATTTATCGCCGGTATTTTGCCCGGAGCAGGGGCATCGCTTGGAAGTTTCATGTCCTACATGACTGAAAAATCCATCGCAGGTGAAAAGGGCGGATTTGGTACAGGCGTCCCCAAAGGTGTCGTCGCGCCCGAAGCAGGGAATAACGCAGCTGCTGGTGGCGCGCTGATCCCGATGCTGACGCTTGGTGTACCAGGATCAGGAACGACAGCCGTTCTACTTGCATTGCTGATGACCTTGAATATCACCCCTGGCCCGACGCTTTTCGCTGAGCGACCAGAGCTGGTCTGGGGCCTGATCGCGTCACTGTTTATCGCCAATGTTGTGCTGTTGTTAATGAACGTTCCAATGGTGAAAATCTTTGTGAAAATATTGATGGTACCGCCGTGGATATTGTTGCCAGGCGTCACAATGATTTCGTTCGTGGGTATCTATTCGTTGTCTGGTAGCTATTTCGACCTGTTGCTGATGATTGGTTTTGGTGCGCTGGGCTATGTGCTTCGCAAACTCGATATTCCAACCGTTCCGGTTATATTGGGCATTCTTCTGGGTGGCCATATGGAGGACAGGTTGCGCCAAGCTATGGTGATTTCGGACGGCGATTTAATGTATTTGGTTTCGTCGCCTATCACGATTGGTCTTTGGATTGCTGCAATTGCCGGGTTTATTGCGCCAATGTTCCTGCGCAAATTCCTGAAAAAGCCTCAACGGATCACCGACTAGATGGTTCGCGTTCTAATACCCTCCGGCGCACTTGGTCTGAACTATGACAAAGCTGCGCTGGATCGTGGTCTTGCTTGTAAGCCCGATATCATTGCCATTGATGGCGGTTCCACTGATTCAGGCCCAGCTTATCTTGGGCGTGGTGTTTCGAAATACTCGCGTGCTTCAACCAAGGTAGAATGGCGAGGCTTGATGGAGGCGCGCGCAAAAGCGGGCGTGCCGCTGGTTATCGGGACGGCGGGCACTTGCGGAACCGATAGCGCGGTGGACTGGTTACTGGACATAACCCGCGAAATCGCAACTGAGATTGGACAGACCGTCAAGATCGCGGTGCTCCGTTCTTCGCAATCGAATGCCGACATCGCAAACGCTTACAGTAATAATCGCCTTCAACCCTTGCCCAACGCGCCGGAAATTTCGAAACTAACTCTGTTAGATTGCACCAACATTGTTGCGCTTGCTGGCGCGGAACAAATATCCGCCGCATTGGAAACTGGTGCTGACATCGTAATCGCCGGACGCACAACGGACACCGCGATAATCGCGGCCTTACCCCTAATGCGCGGATTAAATGCAGGCGCAGCTTGGCACGGCGCGAAAATTGGTGAATGCGGGGCACTGTGCGCAACCAATCCACAATCAGGTGTGGTCCTAATTGGTTTTGACGACGAAGGCTTCACGATCACACCAATGGCTGAAGACTCCTGCGCAACGCCGCACACTGTTTCTGCTCACAT
>CALCGO010000208.1 GCA_937901055.1 uncultured Rhodobacterales bacterium | reverse complement strand
TCGGTGTTCCACGCGGTCAGAACACCGCCGCCGCCCGCGCGCCCCGGAGTTGGGCGCAAACTTACAACACCGCAATACGCAGCTGGCGTTCGCAATGATCCGCCGTAGTCCGATCCGTGTGCCAGCCACACTTCCCCCGTCGCGAGTGCGGCCGCGGCCCCGCCTGAAGAACCACCCGCATTGCGCGATGTGTTCCACGGGTTTGCGGTAGAGCCAAATACGTCGTTGAATGTATTTCCGCCGGCCCCGAGTTCTGGAACATTGGTTTTCCCCACAACGATCGCGCCGTTGCCTTCCAACACCTCGACCAGCGGTTCGCTGATGGCGGGGACATTATCCGCCAAGCCTTTGGTTCCATAGGTGGTTTTCACGCCACCGACGGCCATTAGATCTTTGATCGCAATAGGCAGGCCAGATAATAGGCTGTTGTTGGGAACTGATTTTAGCGCCTGCCTTGCACGAGCTTCGCACACTATCGGCATGGCGTTAATGTCAGGCTCCACTTCCGCGCAACGCTTTATGCTGGCATCAAGAAGCTCGGAGGGGGAAACTTCGCCCCGCTTTAACAAGCCGACGACCTCGTGCGCCTCATATGCGCAAAGGTCGGGGCCGGTGAATGCGGGGCGATCTACCATTAAGCCGGCATCGCCGTTTCAACCAATTTGGCCCAGTAGGAACAACCCACCGGGATCAAATCATCGTTAAAATCATAGTCTGGATGATGCAGGGTGGCAGTATCCCCGTTACCAACAAATACAAACGCACCGGGGCGGGCTTCGAGCATGTAGGAGAAGTCCTCGCCGCCCATGACCGGGTCAACGTCGTCATGGACCATCGCATCACCAGCTACGTCGCGGGCAACCGATGCAGCAAATGCTGTTTGATCGGCGTGGTTCTTGGTTACCGGATAACCGCGTTCGTAATCTACTTTCGCCGATGCGCCATAAGCAGCGGCGGTGTTTTCCGCGATGCGGGCTACTGCGGCTTCGGCCATGTCGCGCATTTCGGGGGTTAGTGTGCGAACAGTGCCGCGAATTTCAACCCGTTGCGGGATAACATTGTAGGCTTTGCTTTCGGTTTCAAAGCTGGTTACCGACACAACTACGCTGTCCAAGGGGTCGGTGTTGCGCGAAACGATTGTCTGCAAGGCCACAACGATATGGCTGGACACGACAGTAGTATCAATACAGGCCGCAGGATTGGCAGCGTGGCCCCCTTTACCTTCAATATGCAACGTGAACTGATCCGTCGCAGCCATAAGTGGGCCAACGCGCGTTGCAAATTCACCGACTTTCAAGCCGGGGTAATTGTGCATCCCGTAGACTTCCTGAACACCAAAACGGTCCATCATGCCATCGTCGACCATTTCTTTGCCGCCGCCGCCGCCTTCTTCGGCGGGCTGGAAAATAACAACAACGGTTCCGTCAAAATTGCGCGTTTCCGCAAGATATGTGGCCGCCCCAAGCAGCATTGCCGTGTGACCATCGTGCCCACATGCGTGCATCGCGCCCTCGGTTTTGGAGGAATGCTCCACCCCTGAGGTTTCAAAAATCGGCAGTGCGTCCATGTCAGCGCGCAGCGCGATCACTTTGCCGCTTTTGTTGGTTTTTCCGTGGATCACGCCAACAACACCTGTACGGCCAATGCCCTCGACCACTTCGTCACAGCCGAATTCTTTCAGCTTTGCTGCGACAACGCCGGAAGTACGATGGGTATCGAACAGCAATTCAGGATGCTCGTGCAAATCCCGCCGCCAAGCGGTGATATCGTCGTGAAGGTCTGCAAATCGGTTGATGGTAGCCATTGTATTTCCCTACGTAAGTTTATTGATAAGATTGCGGATGAAGTCTTCACCAGCACGAAGCTCGCTGACTTCAATGAATTCATTGGGTTGATGTGCCTGTGCAATGTCGCCCGGGCCGCAAACAACAACGGAATAGCCTTCGCGTTGGAACTGCCCCGCCTCGGTCCCATACGAAACGACGTTGGTCGCATTGTCACCGGTTATTTGCCGAACGAGCAGCTCCGCCGCGCCATCCGTTTCCGGCTTTAGCGCGGGGTTGGGGATGTTTGGTGTTGTGACTTCTATTCGGGCTTCGGGACGTATGGTTTGGATTTCGGCCTCAACCTCCCGAACAAATTCCATGTACTTTTCAAACCACTCCATCGGTTTTTGCGACGGAGGGCAGCGGATGTCGGTGACGAAATTACAATCTTTGGCGGTGATATTGCTGGCCGTGCCACCATTGATTACCCCAACATGGAGCGTGGTAAACGGCGGCTCGAATATTGCATCGATCGCATTCGGGGTACCGGCTTTTTGCACCTCGAACTGCTGGCGCAACCATTCCACCAGACGTGCGGCGGTCATCACGGCAGAGACGCCTTCGTGCATCAAACTGGAATGGATTTCGAAACCATGGACGCGCGTTTTGAATCCGATGGCGCCTTTGTGCCCCGTCACGACCTGCATGGTCGAGGGTTCGCCAACAATCACCGCTCGCGCTTTCGGCAGCGTTTCCAACATCGCGTCGATCATGAACGGCGCCCCGATGCAGCCGACTTCTTCGTCATACGAAAATGCAAACTGGATAGGGTATTCAAGGTCGGCAGCCAACATTTCGGGTACCAATGCCAAGCCAACCGCAAGAAACCCCTTCATGTCGCAAGAACCACGGCCAAACAGTTTGCCGTCAATTTCTGTTAACACAAAAGGATCTGTATCCCATGCCTGTCCGGTGACAGGCACAACGTCGGTGTGACCAGACAGCACAACACCACCTTCGACGTTCGGACCAACTTGGGCGTAGAGATTCGATTTAAAACCGGTTTCGTCGTAAACCCGTGTCGACTTAACACCGTGATCCGCGAGGTATCCCTCGATAAAATCAATTATCGGTAGATTTGATTCGGATGAAACGGATGGGAATGCCACCAGTTTTTCCAGCATTTCCTTGGCAGTATAGTGGGTTGGCATAATTTCTCCTGAATTCCTTGGCTGCAATCCTGTTCCCGCAACTAACGGCGCGTCAAGGGCAAATACGGGATTGTCGTAGGGGTTTTCTTGGTGTTAACTGAATTTAATCAATTGGACAAATATGTCCAGATAACGTCCTGAAAATAAATGGACGATGAACAACAGGGAGCACTTCATGCTCGATAATACCGCCACGATTTTGGACGTGGCGAATTTGAAGACTGTGTTTAACACGCGCGATGGTGCGGTACATGCGGTCAACGGGGTTAGTTTTTCACTTGCACCGGGCGAGCTGTTGGGCATCGTCGGGGAAAGCGGGTCTGGCAAATCTGTGACAATGATGTCGTTGATGGATTTGCTGCCATCCCCCCCTGCGGAAATTGTTTCTGGCGAAATTACGATTGACGGCGAAGACGTTCGCGAAATGAGCGTCGAGAAAATGCGCGAACTTCGCGGTGGCAAGGTCGGGTTTATCTTTCAGGATCCAATGACTTCGCTGAACCCTGTGTTTACCGTCGGTTTTCAGCTGATGGAGCCGTTGCGTGAACACCTTGGCATGAGCAAACCGCAAGCACGCGCGCGTGCTGCCGAGCTGTTGGAGCTGGTTGGCATTCCGGATGCGCAAAGCCGTCTTAAGGACTATCCACACCAGTTTTCAGGGGGGATGCGCCAACGCGTGATGATCGCGATTGCGCTTTCGTGCGATCCAAAGGTGTTGATCGCGGACGAACCAACCACAGCGCTGGACGTTACTATTCAGGCACAAATTCTGGAATTGGTGCGCGAACTTCGCCAAAAGATGGGTATGGCCATTATCTGGATTACACATGACCTTGGCGTCATCGCTGGCATCGCGGACCGTGTGGCGGTAATGTATGCTGGGCAAATTGTCGAACACGCGCCGGTCAAAGAACTGTTTAGCAACCCCCAACACCCGTACACTCGGGCATTGTTGGAAACCCTGCCCAGTTTTGATGGTGAGCGGGACGACAGGCTGTGTTGCATTGATGGGCAACCTCCGAACATGACAGCACACCCTACAAGTTGCGAATTTGCGCCACGATGTCCTTTTGTTTCCGACAAATGTCGTTCTGAAAATCCTGTACGCGTTGTTATCAATGCAGATCATGATGTGGCTTGCTGGCACGACTTCAACGCTGGAGGTACACGCGATGCTTGACGATAACGCGCCCTTGGTGAAGGTCGAAGGCCTGACGATGCACTTCCCCATTTTTCGCGGCATCCTTAGTCGTCGAGCCGGGGAAGTTAAGGCTGTCGACGGTGTCAGTTTCGAGATCATGAAAGGCGAGACCCTTGGTCTGGTTGGTGAGAGCGGATGCGGAAAATCGACCGTCGGGCGCGCCCTGTTGCGGCTGTATGATATTACTGGAGGCGCAATCGAGGTAAACGGCCACGACGTAAGCGCTATCGCGGGGGAGGAACTGCGCGCGCTTCGCCCTGAAATGCAGATGATTTTTCAAGATCCGCAAGCCAGTTTGAACCCACGTATGACCGTTGGCTCGATCATTGCTGAACCTTTGGATGAACACACCAAACTTTCCAAAGCAGACAAGCGGGTGAAAGTCGGGGAACTGATGGACGCGGTCGGGTTAGCCAGGCATTTCGCAGATCGTTACCCACATGA
>CALCGO010000207.1 GCA_937901055.1 uncultured Rhodobacterales bacterium | reverse complement strand
CCATCGCATTGGAGGCAAGTTTTCTAACTGAAATGTTGAAGTATGCGGGCCACGGGGAATCGCGAAGCTCGTTCGGAGGAGGAGAGGGCGAGGACGCTTTTGCAAGCCTGCTGGTTCGTGAACAAGCGACCCTGTTGGCTGAAAGTGGCGGGATAGGACTGGCCGAACAAATCATCGATTCGATGATGCGGAGGGGCGAAAATGTTTAGTTCCTTTACAACAACTGGGCGCGTTCGAAACATTTTGAAACTGCTGACAGAGGAACGCAAAATTATCCTGAAGGGCCCAATTTCCGACCTGAGTCGCATTGCCATGCGCCGCGATAAACTGGTGGAGGGTTTGGTGAGCGGAAGAATTGTGCTTGCTGCGAGCGACATAAACGCGATTCTCTGTGCGGCTGATCGAAACCGGACCTTACTTGAAGCCACTCTTTCCGGCGCACAATTCGCCAAAAGACTGCTGGCCGAGCAGCAGAGTGCGGTGGAGACAATGGGGACATATACAGACTCTGGAGAGCGCTTGGAGGCACCCTTAGGGAAGGACCTTAGCGACCGCGTGGTTTAGGTGCGGACAATTTTATGTATTTGGTTGGTGGGTGTTAAGACTCTGTTATCGAATATGCGTGCAGATTGATCATGCAACCAGACACGGTTGGCGCGGTGGCCAAATCCAAATCCCCGCACCCGTCAGAACGGCGATTTCGTGTCACGAAAAGTGACGTAACATTAATTGCGGCGTCGAATGCGCCGCACGCCGAAGGAAATACAATATGTCTAGTATTCTAACAAACAACAGCGCGATGGTGGCCCTTCAGACTTTGAAGAGCATCAACTCGAACCTGTCCCAAACACAAAGCGAAATCTCAACCGGTAAATCGATTTCCTCCGCCAAGGACAACTCGGCGGTATGGGCAATTTCCAAAGTGATGGAATCCGATGTGAGCGGTTTTAACGCGATCAGCGATTCTTTGTCGTTAGGCCAGGCCACAGTTGCCGTTGCATCGGCTGGCGCCGAGCAGATCACCGATCTGTTGACACAAATGAAAGAAAAGGTTGTTGCCGCGACGGGTGAAAACGTCGACCACGCGAAGATTACTGCCGACGTTACCGAGCTAAAAAACCAGATAACGTCGGTTATCGATGCATCCCAGTTTAACGGTGCGAACCTGCTGAATACTGCCGGTGGCGATGTTACGATTCTTTCGTCTCTTGACCGGGATGCGGCCGGTGCAGTTACCGCGAGCAACATCACGGTGGCTTCTGTAGATTTCGAGGCTGGCCTTGATTTGACCACCATCGATGTTTCGAGTGCAGCAAACGCTGATACTTCGTTGGACGAAATAGAAACGTTGATTCAGGCGGCCGTCGATGGCACGGCTGCGCTGGGTGCTTCGCAAAAGCGTGTTGAAGATCAGGGTAACTTTGTCTCCAAACTAACGGATGCAATGAAATCCGGTATCGGCGCTCTGGTTGATGCAGATATGGAGGAAGCTTCGGCTCGCCTTCAAGCGCTTCAGGTTCAACAGCAATTGGGTGTCCAGTCGCTATCGATCGCCAATCAAGGCGCCCAGTCCATCCTGTCGTTGTTCAGGTAATGCAATAGGTTCGGGCGGGCCTGTCTCGCCCGAATTAACTCATGCATCACCCATCTGATTGAAAATCGGATTGTAACAGGAGAATTCTGAATGAACATCGCAGCACTTGCGCATACCGCATACTCGGATGTTTCGGCGCCGATAAAGACCGAACGAAGCACAGAATATCAAATTTTTGCTCAAATCACGCATCGGTTAACCAAAGCATCCGCAGACGATCTCATAAGCTTTATCGATTTGGCAGAGGCGGTTCACGAAAATCGACGTCTCTGGGCAATACTTGCAGCCGATGTTGTGGACAAGCACAATGGGCTTCCGGCACCACTTCGTGCCCAGATATTTTATTTGGCGGAGTTCACTGAAAACCACAGTCGAAAAGTCTTGGCGAGAGAGGTGACAGTCGATGCTTTGGTTGAAATCAACACTGCTGTTATGCGTGGCTTGCGGGCCGGCGGAGCAACGCAATGAGTGGATTGGTCCTTAAGCTCCGACCATCAGAGCGTATTCTGATCAATGGAGTCGTTGTCGAAAACGGAGACAGGCGTGCCAAGTTGAACGTCCTTACGCCAGACGCAAATGTGTTGCGGCTACGAGATGCAATTCATCCTGACGAGGCTAACACACCCGTGAAGCGGGTCTGTTACATCGCTCAAATGGTTTTGGCTGGCGAGGCAGACCCAGTTAAAGGCCGCGATCAACTGTTAAGTGGAATCGAGCAATTAAGTCAGGTTTTCACAGACCCAGACAGTCGGATGCGCCTTGATACGGCCACAGCAAACGTTGTGAACAATAAAACATATCCAGCTTTGAAGGCCCTGCGCGGACTGATGGCCCGGGAACAAAGACTGATGGCGCGCGCGCTATGATCGGCTTCCAGCCGATAGTCCCGCAAACCGGGTATGTCGGCTGGCGATTTCTTGAGCGAACGACCGAGACACAACGCGTAGCTTTTGAAAAATCGCCTGAACTTTTACGTGATCTGGAGTATTTCAAAGAAAATATAAGCAAGGCGACCACGGCCGAGGATCTCGTGAATGACCGTAGGTTGTTGAGGGTCGCACTGGGTGCATTTGGCCTAGAAGACGATCTGGGTAAACGCGCGACGTGCTAAAGGCGCTCGTTGAGGGCACCGATGCGGATGATTCATTTGCAAACCGGATGGTCGACAAGCGGTATCAAGCGTTCTCGAAAGCTTTTGGGTATGGAAATCAGTTCGGCGCGCGTGTCTCGCGGTCAGATTTTGCTGGAAGCATTATTGCTCCATATAAAATACAAAAATTCGAAATAGCTGTGGGGCAGAGCGACGAGTCTATGCGCCTAGCGATGGTTTTTGTTCGCGAAATTGGCGAGTTCGCGGAGTCTGATAGTGCAGATGATTCGGCGTGGTTTAAAGTCTTGGGTAACCCGCCGTTGCGAAAAATATTTGAAACGGCATTTGGGCTACCAACTTCATTCGGTCTGTTGGATGTCGACAAACAGCGTGACATTTTCCGAGACAAAGCGAAAAAACTTCTTGGCGATAGCTCTCTCGCGGCTTTTAAGGATGGCGAAAATGTTGACAAAATGTTGAGAACCTTTTTCGTCAGAAAACAGATTTCCGGAAACTCAGGTGCAGGGGGGGCGGGGACAACTGCGTTAACTCTTCTTCAAAATTCGGCAGCTGGTATGGCAAGTTTCTTTCAGTCGCGCCTGTAGTCAAAGCGTGCTGAGGATGAATCAGTTTTGTTCAAACCCTTGGGTTTTGATGTCACTCGGGGCGGCCAAGTAATTCGTTAAGCAGTTCGAAGCTTTCGCCTACAGTTTCCGTGGTGTTTCTGGCAAAAAACCGCTCCAATTTCGGGTGCATTGCAATTGCTTCGTCAATTTCCATGGCTGAACCTTTTGCATACAAGCCAGTCTGAATCATAGGAGCCGATTTTTCGTAGACACCCAGCATTTTTCTAGCAGAGCCAATCGTCATGTTTTCATCGTGCGTCGCACTTGCGGGCAAGCATCGGGAAACACTTCGCGTGATATCGATTGCCGGGAATCGCCCGCTTTCGGCAATTTCCCGTTCCAGAATGATGTGCCCATCCAGAACACCGCGCGTAATATCTGCGATTGGCTCCTCCATATCCGATCCCGCTACGAGGACGGAAAATATGGCGGTGATGTCACCCGCACCGTCAGGGCCGGGGCCAGCGCGTTCTGCTAGGCTTGCGATAAGGTTTGCGGTCGATGGCGGAAAGGCGCGTAAACCTGGGGCTTCGCCGGCGGTTAATGCGACCTCCCGGTGAGCTTCCGCAAAGCGAGTGATTGAATCCATAAGCAATAATACGTGCTTACCTTGGTCGCGAAAATATTCTGCAACCGCCATCGCCATCCATGCGGCCCGACGCTTTACTAAAGGAGACT
>CALCGO010000206.1 GCA_937901055.1 uncultured Rhodobacterales bacterium | reverse complement strand
GACCACCTCGAATCCTTCTTCCCGCAACGCAACTGCGCATTCACGGCCCGAAACAAGCGAGACTTCCCGCTCGGCGGACGGACCACCTTTTAACACTGCGATGCGGTTGACTGTCCTGCTCGACATAACCGCCTCAATCTGCCCCGTGCCTTATGGCTTTTTGGGGTCAATTACGTGGATGATTTTTCACCTACACGCCTAATTTCCCATTCTAGCGTTATACCGCTGTTTTGGGCAACCTTTTTTCGTACCAACTCGCCTAAATTTTCAAGATCTGCCGATGTGGCATCCCCAGTGTTAATCAGAAAATTCGGATGCATTTCAGACATTTGCGCCCCACCGAGCCTTTCGCCGCGCAATCCTGCATCCTCGATAACTTTCCACGCTTTAAGGTCGTGCACGTCATCCGCTTGCCCCGTTGATGAAAAACCGGCGGGATTGCGGAATGTGGAGCCGCAAGAACGCTCCTTTGTCGGTTGGCTTTCAGCACGTCGTGCCAAAGCATCTTCCATCTTCTGATGGATCATCTTTGGTTCGCCGGTTGGCGCTTTCAACACGCATTGAACAATCATTGTGTCGTCCGGCAACGCCGAATGTCTGTAGCTGAAATCCATATCCTCGGGCTTGAGCGTCACAATTTTGCCCGTCCGCGTGACCGCTGTCGCGCTAACAAAAGCATCAGCTATATACACACCGTAACATCCAGCATTCATCTTGATCGCGCCACCGATACTACCAGGAATGGTCCGTAAAAACGCTAAATCAAAACCCTCATCCGCAGCCTTCTTGGCGACCTGCGCATCGAGGGCCGCGGCACCCGCCCGAATGTTACCGTTCGTCATTACTTCAAACCCGTTAAAGCCACGCCCAAGGCGGATGACGACGCCCTTAATGCCGCCGTCGCGAATTATCATGTTGGAACACACGCCAATTGGCAGAACCGGAATATCGTCGGGCAGACCTTTCATGAAAGTCGCCAAATCCGCCATATGCGCAGGTTGGAACAAGATTTCGGCAGGTCCGCCAGTTCGAAGCCAGCTTAACGTATCCATCGCACGATTTTCTGTGTACTTGCCTTCGACCTCCGGCAATCGAGACAGAAGGTCACCCATTCGCAAGCGCCGTAGGAAGTTCATTCGCCCATGCAGAAATCGTCCCTGCGCCCAGACAAATCACAATATCACCGGGTTGCGCATTTTCGCGCACAAATGCGGCTAGGTTTGTTGCGGCTTCAAGGGCGACTGCATTCCGGTGGCCGTGACTAACCAGACCTGCAACCAACGCATTGCCGTCCGCCCCCTCAATGTGCGTTTCACCAGCGGCGTAAACATCGGTGATCGCAACGATATCAGCGTCGTTAAAGCAGCCACAGAATTCGTCGAACAAATCGCGAAGGCGCGTATATCGGTGCGGTTGATGGATCGCGATCACGCGCCCGCCACTCGACTCCCGCGCCGCCTTCAGCACTGCCGAAATTTCGACGGGATGATGTGCGTAATCATCTATGATCTTCGCCCCGTTCCATTCGCCAACACGAGTGAAACGCCGGTTGACCCCCCGGAAGGCAGCGACAGCCGCTTTGATATCTTCGGCACTAATGCCAAGATGTCTGGCGACCGCGATCGCAGCCAGCAAATTCATTACATTATGGTCGCCGGGCAGCGGCAAGCATAACCCGTCTAGTCGCTCGCCTTCAGATTTCAAATCTACGTCGAAACAGGCGGAACCATCTATGTATTCCAAGTTTTCCGCGCGAACATCCGCTTGCGGATTGAACCCATAGGTCACCACGCGGCGATCATTTATCCGCCCTACGAGGTTTTGCACCTCTGGGTGATCTGTGCAGCAAACAGCCACACCGTAAAACGGAATATTTGAAACGAAGGTAAAGAAGGCCTCGCGCAGCGCATCGAACGTGCCGTAATGGTCCATATGTTCGGCGTCGATGTTGGTGACGATAGCAATCGTTGCTGGCAGTCGGTTAAACGTACCATCACTTTCGTCCGCCTCAACCACCATCCAGTCGCTTTTACCCATCCGCGCGTTGGAGCCATACGCGTGGATGATCCCACCGTTAATCACCGTCGGATCAATTCCTCCACCATCCAGCAAAGCCGCGACCATTGACGTGGTCGTGGTCTTGCCATGTGTTCCGGCCACCGCAATATTTGACTTCAATCGCATCAGTTCAGCTAGCATTTCAGCCCGGCGAACCACTGGCAGCCCTTGCGCACGCGCGGCGTCCAACTCGGTATTGCCCGGTTTGATGGCACTAGAGATAACGATCACCTCTGCGCCTTTCAGGTTTTCGACTTTCTGCCCGACAAACACCTTCGCGCCTTTTTCCTCAAGGCGCTCGGTTATGTCGCTACTTTTCAGATCAGATCCTTGCACCTTATAACCATGACTAAGCAGAACCTCTGCAATACCAGACATGCCAATTCCGCCAATTCCAACGAAATGAATCGGGCCGATGTCTTGTGGAAGGCGGGTCTGTGTAATCAACGCTTCAATCCTTTTTCAAGCTTTCAACCAGCGCGGCCAACTTTTGCGTTGCGTCAGGTTTTCCCTGCGCCGCAGCCGCCTGCGCCATGGCAATAGCACCCTCGGGGTCGGAGAGTATAGCTTTGATGTGCCCCGATAGTTCCTCTGCTGTTAGCTCCGGTTCTGGTATCAGAAACGCGCCGCCAGACTCAACCAAAGCCCGCGCATTCGCTGTTTGCTCGTCCCGCACAGCTATCGCGAGTGGTATCAATATAGAGGGGCGACCGATAACGGTCAGATCCGCGATAGAACTGGCACCGGCGCGCGATACAACTAGCTGTGCAGCATCAATCCGCACAGGAATGTCTTCAAAAAACGGCTGCACGTCGGCTGTTACACCAATTTTTTCATAATCGGCCACAACGGAATCCTGATCAGCCGCACGTGCTTGATGGGATACATTCAGATGCGCTTTCAACGCATCGGGCAACAACGCGATAGCCTTTGGCACCACATCGGAAAGAATGCTTGCGCCTTGTGACCCGCCAAATACCAGCAAGTTCATCGGATAGTCCCCGGGGACATGATAAGGCGCTGATGCATGCTCCAGAACCACACTGCGAACAGGATTTCCAGTATGCACCGCGTTGGTATTCGCGGGCAGTTCAGTCGGCCAAACGCTACATGCAACCACGTTAACCCGTTTGGCGAACAGCCCGTTCACGCGCCCTAACACACCGTTTTGTTCATGGATCATCCGCGGCAAACGCAACAGACGTGCCGCGGTCATCGCTGGAATAGCAGGATAGCCGCCGAACCCGACAACTACTGTTGGCCGGTCTGCCTTCATACTACGCCACGCCGAAAACACGCCGCTGGCAATGCGAAACGGCATGATCACTTTGGCCAAAACTCCACCGCGTGATGGCGTAGCCGAAGAAACAACTTCGCGTTTCACAGCATCCGGAAAATCACCCGAATACCGGTTGCCGCGCGAATCCGTTGAAAGTTTCACCCGCCAACCACGTGCTAACATCTCTTCAGCAAGCGCCTGCGCCGGGAACATATGCCCGCCTGTGCCGCCTGCTGCGATGATCAACAATGGGGACATCATTGCGCCCTCGTCAAAATTTCGCTCATTTCGTCTTGCGGACGACGACGTGTCAGGGCCAGCAACATTCCCAACATCATCCCCGCAGCAATCAAGGACGAACCACCATAACTTACGAACGGCAATGTCATGCCTTTAGCGGGCAACAGCCGAACCGCCACGCCCAAATTGATTAGCGCCTGCATAGCTAGCAAGGACGATAGACCAACACCGGCGATCCGAACGAACGGGTCACGTTCGCGCACAAGGCGCAAAAGCGAACGAATGGTGATAACCATGAACAAACCGATAATGAACAGGCAGAAAACCAAGCCGTATTCCTCCGCCGCAACGGCAATGATGAAATCGGTATGCGCGTCAGGCAAAGACCATTTGACTGACCCCTCGCCC
>CALCGO010000205.1 GCA_937901055.1 uncultured Rhodobacterales bacterium | reverse complement strand
TATTTGGCGACAGTGGCAAATAGGGTAATGCCAGCACCAACACCGCGTTCGTGCAAAAGATCCTCCACATTACGGCACAAAAGCGGAAACCGAACGTACAGCATCACAGCCAAGCGGATGATCTCGGGCTTGTTTTGAAGTACCTGAATGGGGAGTGTTTTGCCACACACGCACGCGATAAACCCATCCGCCTACTCGAACCAAGTTTAATTTTGACAGTCCCGGAAGTCCATTGGGCAGAACGCAGTTAGCATCGCCACCTTGACCAAAAATAAAATTCTTGACCAAATGGTTAAAAGAAGAGTTACTCTTACGAAACTTAGGGAGGGATGACACGATGACGAAAACAACAAACCTTAGCCGTCGCCACTTTATGGCGACGACCGCAGCAACATCGCTGATACTTGGGGCGGGGCGAGCTTTGGCCGCTGAACCGATCAAAACAGCGGGTATCTATACTGTACCTGTCGAACAGCAATGGGTCAGCCGTATTCATAAGGCGGCACTTGCAGCGCAGGATCGCGGCGACATCGCTTATTCGTTCTCGGAAAATGTCAGCAATACTGATTATGCTCGTGTGATGCGTGAATACGCTGAGGCGGGCAATACACTGATCATCGGCGAAGTCTTTGGGGCTGAACAAGAAGCACGCGAAGTTGCCGCTGAATATCCAAACGTAGCATTCTTGATGGGTTCAAGCTTTAAAGAAGACGCCGCACTGCCGAATTTCTCGGTCTTTGATAACTATATTCAAGACGCGTCCTATCTGTCGGGCATCATTGCTGGTGCGATGACTGAATCCGGCAACATCGGCATGGTCGGCGGGTTCCCAATTCCCGAAGTAAACCGTCTAATGCACGCATTCATGGCTGGTGCGCATGAAATAAACCCTGACATCAAATTCCAGGTGAGCTTTATTGGCAGCTGGTTCGATCCACCAAAGGCCAAGGAAACTGCGTTCGCGATGATCGAAAACGGCGTGGATGTACTTTATGCAGAGCGTTTTGGTGTTTCTGATGCCGCCCAGGAGAAAGGTATTCTTGCCATCGGTAACGTTATTGATACGCAGGCTGATTATCCTGACACGGTTGTTGCCTCTGCGATTTGGCATTTTGAACCAACGCTGGATAAAGCCATCGCTGAAGTGCAGGCTGGTAGCTTTACCGCCGCGGACTACGGTGTCTATTCGTTTATGAATCAAGGTGGTACAAGTCTTGCGCCTTTGGGCACGTTTGACGGCAAAGTTCCAGCAGCGGCACTTGCGCTTGTGGCGCAACGCGAGGCTGAGATTAAGTCTGGCGCGTTCTCGGTCACGATTGACGACAGCGAACCATCGTCGTCCTAATCGATCATGTCCAAAGATGCAGTTGAGGCACTTTCCCTTAACGCCATAACCAAACGATTTGGAGAGCTGACCGCGAATGATGCGGTCAGCCTTGCCGTGAACGTTGGTGAAGTTGTTGCCCTTTTGGGTGAGAACGGTGCGGGAAAAACCACCCTGATGAATATTTTGTTCGGCCATTATACGGCTGACAGCGGGACCGTGCGCGTATTTGGTGACACATTGCCATCGGGTAATTCGCGGGCCGCATTGGATGCAGGTGTCGGCATGGTGCATCAACATTTTACGTTGGCTGATAACCTAACCGTTCAAGAGAACATCACGTTGGGTGTTCATTCACTGTTAAAGCCTAGCTTGGGGCGGGCTGCAGCAAAGACGCGGATTGCTGCGTTGTCAAAGAAATTTCACCTTGCCGTTTCGCCGGATGCACGTGTCGGAACGCTTTCGGTGGGCGAACGCCAGAGGGTCGAAATCCTCAAGGCGCTGTACCGCGATGTGCGTATTCTGATCCTTGATGAACCGACAGCGGTTTTGACACCACAAGAGACGGATGACCTGTTCGCAACCCTCAGACTTGCCATCGCAGAAGGGCTTTCAATCATCTTCATCTCGCATAAATTGCATGAAGTCATGGCAATCGCGGACCGCGTCGTTGTGTTGCGGCACGGAAAAATGGCAGGTGGTGTAAATACGAACGACACCGATAAAAACGCGCTGGCCGAGATGATGATGGGAACCGAAGCGACGCCGCCTAAAGTCTCGCCTGCGAAGCCAGATGCGCCGTTGCTTGCCTTGCGAAATGTAACGACCGCTGATGTTGGCAGCGTACCCGGTTTGAAATCCGTTTCATTGGCCCTAAAAGGGGGGCAGATCGTGGGTCTTGCGGGCGTGTCTGGCAACGGGCAGGCAGCAATGGCTGATGTCGTTGGTGGATTGTTAAATCCAAATGAAGGGCAAGTCATTCTGGGCAGCAAAACGGTTCAGAAATGGACGCCCCGTATAGCGGTACAAAGCGGTATCGCGCGTATCCCTGAAGACCGACACAAGACCGGCACGATTGCTGATTTTGACCTCGTTGAGAACGCAATATTGGAACGATACAAATCGCCCGCTTTTAGTAATGGCGGATGGCTGAACTGGCGCAAATCACGGGCATTTGCAGATGGTATTATCGATAAGTACGATGTGCGTTGCCTCGGATCAGAAACCCCGATCCGGCAGTTGTCTGGCGGTAACATGCAAAAGCTGATCCTTGGGCGCGTGCTTGAAGCTGATCCACAGATAATTCTTGCTAATCAACCTGTTCGTGGTCTGGATATTGGTGCGGTCAACTATGTGCACAGCCAATTGTTGGCGGCCCGGGCACGCGGTGCTGCGGTGCTATTGATTTCTGAGGATTTGGATGAGGTCATGGCACTTTCCGATGTGATCCATGTAATTGCAGACGGGCGTCTTTCACCAGAATTTAAGCGAGGCGAGATGACACCAGCGCAACTGGGGCTTTGGATGGCCGGTCAGGGATTCGAAATGGACGTTGCCAATGCGTCTTGAACCTATCAAGAACCCGACATTAGCCCGCAAACTGGTTCCACCTGCAATCGCTCTTATCTCGACCGTCGTGATCGCATCGTTTTTGGCGATGGTCGCAGGTGCAAACCCGTTTTCGGTCATTGGATTGATCCTTAAAGGCTCATTTGGATCGCAATTCGCAATTCTTGAAACACTTAACCGCGCAACACCTTTGATCTTCACTGGTCTCGCAGTCGCGGTCGCGTTCCGTGCGAAGTTCTGGAACATCGGAGCCGAGGCACAGCTTTATGCGGGTGCGCTTATGACGGTCCTTCTCGGGACCGGAATTTTGCCTTGGCCAAGCTTTGCCATCCTACCGTTGATCATTTTCGCAGCCATCTTAGCAGGGGCCATCGTCCTATTGGCTCCTGCACTTCTTAAAACGCGGTTTGGCGTTGATGAAGTCGTCACGACATTGCTGTTTAACTTCATTTTCCTTTTGTTTATCTCTATGCTTCTTGAAGGCGTCCTCAAAGACCCGATGGGTATGGGTTGGCCTAAATCGGCCCGCATTATACCCGAGGCGAAACTGCCGCGAATTGTGGATGGGCTACGCCTGCATTGGGGGTTCGGACTTGCAATATTCTCGGCCATTTGCATTTGGATCATCCAAACCCGCAGCACATTGGGATATGAAATTCGCGCTGTCGGGTTAAACAAGGATGCCGCTGCTTTTGCAGGTATTCCAGTCAACGTTGTGATTGTGAAAACAGCGCTGCTTTCTGGTGGACTTGCAGCACTTGCTGGGTTTTCTGAAGTGGCCGGATTAAAGGGTAGTCTCACGCTCGATCTGTCCCCCGGGTTTGGTTACACAGGGATCATCGTGGCAATGTTGGCTTTGTTGAATCCGCTTGGTGTGATCGTGGCGTCCTTGTTCGTTGCGGGCATCTTTGTGGGCGCTGACAGTATGAGCCGTGCTGCTGATGTACCGACATATCTGGCAGATATCATGCTTGCGACAGCACTCCTTCTTATGGTGTTGGCCATTATGCTAACGCGGTTTCGTGTGGTGAGGGATTAGCACCATGGAAATTATCGACATCCTCTTCACCGCTAGCTTTTGGGCCGCAGCAATTCGCATCGCCAGCCCTCTGATTTTTGCCACACTGGGGGAATTAATTTGCGAGCGCGCAGGCGTATTGAACCTCGGGATCGAAGGGATCATGGTCGCTGGTGCGTTTGCGGGCTGGATGGCGGTTTTTTCCGGTACAGGCCTTTGGATGGGCGTTTGCGTCGCAATGCTTGTCGGGATGCTATTTGGTCTACTCCACAGCACACTCACAGTGCCGTTCGGTCTGTCTCAGCATGTCGTTGGCCTCGGCGTCACCTTGCTCGCAACGTCCTCCACCTATTACGCTTATAGGCTAGCATTGCCGGAGGTCACAGGCCCGCCAAAAATTGAACCATTCCAGCCATATGACATCCCAATTCTATCAGACATTCCGTTGCTTGGTCCGGCGCTGTTTTCGCAAACACCGCTTACTTATCTCGCCTTCATTCTTGTCGCGATCGTTGGCGTGATTCTCTACCGCACCCCCCTTGGACTCGCCGTACGCGCAGCCGGTGAAAACCCCGCGGCGGTAGCGGCTCAAGGTCTATCCGTCACTGCAATCCGCATGGGGGCTGTTATGGTTGGCAGCGGCCTAATGGCAGTCGGTGGCGCCTTCTTGACCATGTCGGCATTCGACAGCTTCTTCTTTGAGATGGTAAATGGCCGTGGTTGGATCTGTATTGCCCTGGTTGTCTTTGGATCGTGGAGACCCGGAAAGGCGCTGCTCGGCGCGGTTCTTTTCGCGGCTTTTGATGCGCTACAGATCCGGGTGCAACAAACCAGTTTGGGCACCCATATTCCCTACCAAATATTCCTGATGATGCCCTATATCCTATCCATATTTGCGCTTATCCTGATGTCACGTCGCGCCGAAGTGCCTGCCGCACTCATGGTTCCGTTCAATAAAGGAGAGCGCTAATGTTTGATCTGATTATTAAAGGCGGCACGCTGCCAGATGGGCAAGTCTCAGACATTGGAATTGTGGGCGATAAAATCACTGCTATTGGGTCGATTCAAACAGCGGAAGCTGGCAAAGTGATTGATGCGTCGGGCGATTTAGTCAGCCCACCGTTTGTCGATCCTCATTTTCACATGGACGCAACGCTGTCCTACGGCCTGCCGCGGATCAACACGTCCGGCACACTTCTTGAGGGCATCGGGCTTTGGGGCGAACTCAAGCAGGTCATGACCCAAGACGATATCATCGGACGCGCGCTTACCTATTGCGATTGGGCAGCGAGCATGGGGCTTTTGGCAATTCGCAGCCATGTTGATACCTGTGACGATCGGCTTTTGGGGGTCGAAGCGCTGCTTGAAGTCCGAGAACAGGTCAAAGACTATATCGATCTGCAGCTTGTTGCATTCCCACAGGACGGTTTCTACCGCGATCCCACGGCACGTGATAACACCATACGTGCTTTGGACATGGGCGTCGATGTTGTTGGTGGTATCCCACATTTCGAACGCACAATGGAAGACGGCGCGACGTCGGTGACAGAACTCTGCGAAATCGCAGCGGCGCGCGGTTTGCAGGTTGATATGCACTGCGATGAATCCGACGATCCACATTCACGTCACATCGAAACGCTTGCCTATGAAACCCAACGACTTGGTTTGAATGGTCGAGTCGCGGGATCACATTTGACGTCAATGCATTCGATGGACAACTACTATGTCTCGAAATTGCTTCCGCTTATCACCGAAGCTGAAATCAACGTGATCCCAAACCCGCTGATTAATATTGTGCTGCAGGGGCGGCATGACACCTTTCCCAAGCGTCGCGGTTTGACGCGCGTAAAAGAAATGTTGGCCATGGGTATCAATGTCGGATGGGGCCAAGATTGCGTGCTTGACCCTTGGTATTCGCTTGGCACTGCCGATATGCTTGATGTGGCATTCATGGGCTTGCATGTTGCGCAAATGACGAGCCCTGATGATATGCGGACCTGCTTTGACATGGTCACAGTGAACAATGCCAAAACGATGGGTTTGACGGATTACGGACTGCGCATCGGAGCTAAGGCGTCCT
>CALCGO010000204.1 GCA_937901055.1 uncultured Rhodobacterales bacterium | reverse complement strand
TTGTGCGATGTCTTCAATTTCGATGTCCAACGGTGACGGGTCCAGCAAATCCAGCCGCCGCCCAGATAACATTCGTTGCCATGCCCGTGCACTCATTTAGCTATCTCCATTCGTTACACCCACGGACATATCGCGAAACCGAAACAGATGCATCAACGATATTCATCGAAATAACGCGACGTGAGACAGGCATCGCCTTGACCTTACGACAGATTTCAGTGAACGCTGCACTGAAAGGTTTTCAAATGTCCGCAGTGCCTCCACCAACCGTGCTACCAGACAGCAGCCCAACCGCAACACCGGTTCCACCTGCCGCCGAAAAGAACAATGTCAAAGGCATAATTTGGATGCTGATTTCAGTCGTCGGGGCCAGCGCGATGACAATCGGTGTGCGACAAGCCTCCCTTTCAATCGACAGCAGAATGATCGTGCTTTTTCGCGCCGCCATTTCGACGATATTTCTACTGATCGCAATTGGTATGTTCACAAGACTGCGCGGACAAATGCGTTTCACGAGGCCATGGTTACATCTGTTTCGTGGTAGCCTGATCGCATTCTCGACCCACCTCGGATTCTATACTCTTGCGCATATCCCGATCGCAACGGCGACCGTTCTATTCTTCATGGGACCTATTTTCGCGACAATCTTTTCCAGCGTATTACATTCCGAACACGTTGGTCCACGCCGTTGGGCTGCGGTCGCGGCCGGTTTCATCGGAGCCGTTATCGTCCTGCGTCCCGGCTTTTCCGAATTCCACCCCGCAATGCTAACCGCCCTTGGCAGTTCGTTGCTTTTTGCGCTGGCGCTCACGTTATCCCGCCAATTGGCATCGGCAGACGGCCCGCTCGCGACGTATTTCAGCTCCGTGGTGATAACGGCACTCATAACCGTCCCGCTCGCTGCACCCGTGTTCTATATTCCTGCATGGGGGTTGATCTGGATAGCCCTTTCAGTGGTGATTGTTACCAGTGCTATGCGCGGGTACGCGGATATTGAGGCTTATCGCTACGGCGAATCTGCCATCCTCGCTCCGGTCGCCTATTTACGGCTGGTGTTGATTTCGATCGCCGGATATTTGATGTTCGAAGAGGTACCAGACATGCCAACTGTGATTGGCGCGTCGCTGATTATTTCTGCAACTCTGTATATCGCACTGCGCGAGGCAAAGTTACGCCGTCAAGTGGCTAGAAAGTCTTCCGCGCGCGCAGGGCGGCCGTAATAGTGCCGTCATCTAGATAATCCAGCTCTCCGCCAATCGGAACGCCTTGCGCTAACGAAGTCACGCTTGCGCCTGTGCCATCCAACTGATCCGCTATGTAATGAGCCGTAGTTTGGCCGTCGATCGTGGCGCTAAGGGCTAACACGACCTCCGTCACACTGGATTCTTCAACCCGGCGCACCAAACGGGGGATGTGCAAATCCTCCGGCCCAACACCGTCGAGCGCGGATAAGACACCGCCCAAAACATGGTAACGACCGCTGAAAGCGGAGGACCGTTCCATCGCCCAAAGATCGGCCACATCGCTGACCACACAAATAACGTTCGGGTCTCGCTTAGGGTTCGCGCAGATACTGCACATGTCAGATGTTCCGACATTCCCGCAAGTCAGGCATTCCCGTGCGGTTGCAGAAACCTCGGCCATTGAGCGCGCCAATGGTTCCAGCAGCAACGTTCGCTTCTTAACCAACTGCAAAACCGCACGCCGCGCAGAACGCGGACCGAAGCCGGGCAACTTCGCCATCAGCCCGATCAGTTGGTCAATCTCTTTGCCCGCGCTATCAGACATTTACATGCCCGGAAAATTCATGCCCTCGGGCAGTTTCAATCCGGCCGTCGCCTCGGCCATTCCGGCTTGCATCGCTTCGCCAGCTTTGGCTTGCGCGTCTTTTATCGCGGCGAGGATCAGATCCTCGACCACTTCTTTATCGTCAGCATTAAACAATGACGCATCAATGTTCAGGCCTTTCAATTCGCCCTTTGCATTCGCAGTGCATGTCACCATCCCAGCGCCGGATTCACCCGTTACCTCGATGTTTTCCATTGCAGTTTGCGCATCGGCAATCTTGCCCTGCATTTCCTGCGCCTGCTTCATGATCTTGGCCATATCGCCAAGCCCGCCTAAACCTTTAAGCATTTCTTAATCCTCACCAAAGGGATCGAGGGGATCCCAGTTATCATCCAAATCATCTACGTCATCGGGGTCAATCGGCACGATATCCTCGTTGCCGGACCCGTCGAATTCATTACCACGTACGTCTTTTATCTCGGCGCCCGGAAACGTTACCAGCACCGATTGCACTAACGGATGCGCCAAAGCCTGCGTATGCATATCGTTGCGGTGCGCATCTTTCACCTCGCCGATGGTTTTTCCGCCACCAGAACTGGCAACCGTAACTACCCAGCGTACACCGGTCCAGTTTTGCAACCGCGACGCCAGTTGCGACGCCAGCTTGATAGGCGCCCTATCCGTCGGCTCAAATTCGATGCGACCCGGGCTGTATTTAACCAACCTTACATAGTTTTCAACCTCGACCAGAAGCTTCATGTCGCGGCGTGTACTTATAAGTTGCACGACATCCTCGAAACGCCCGTACCGCGCCAGTGCATCCATATTCGGCTCCGGCGCCAACATCGTCGTCGCCCCGCTTTGCGTCACAGAGCGCGTTGCGCCGCCGGAAACCGCAGTCGTGCCGCCTCCGCCACCAGTCACACGCCCACCGCCGCCACCGCTTGGGGGTTTGGGGGCGTCTTGCAGCTTACGCACTAGATCTTCTGGGCTGGGCAAATCGGCAACGTGGGTAAGGCGAATAATCGACATTTCAGCAGACATCATCGCATTCGGGGCGTTGGCAATCTCTTCCAAGGCCTTCAACAGCATCTGCCACATGCGGGTCAGCGCACGCATCGGCAGCCCCTCGGCCATGGTCAGGCCGCGCGCAC
>CALCGO010000203.1 GCA_937901055.1 uncultured Rhodobacterales bacterium | reverse complement strand
TTAGGCTGTAGTTTGTGTCTCGGATAGTTAAAGAAGTCTGACGACCTGTCATAGTGCCGCCAGCTTTAGTTAGGTTGGCCGCGTCGTAGGCTTGGATGGTAACGCCGATGTCCGCGTCAACCAGCATCGTGGCGTCGTATGCTTGAACATCCACACCTACTTCAAGTTCCAGTGTTTGACTTGCGGCAAGTGCGGTAGTATCATCAAGCAATGTTTCCATGAACGTAGAAACACTGATTGTATCTACACTACCAGCGGAAGCGATTGGCAATCCATTAGCATCAAACCCCAAGAACTTACTTGCCCGATCAGCAAGCAACGGGATCGTCATATCTACGGCAGTATCATAATCAGCAAGAATAAGATTGCGGCCTGTGTTGTCGTCATAATCAGCAGCAATCGCAATTATGCGATCAAGCTCTGTATTCAAAGCTGCAATATTAAATGGACCAGATGTCGGATAGTCGGTTGTTCTTTCAAGCGCAATGGATCTTACAATAACAACAGCACTGCCACCAGACGCACCAGTAACGCTCATTGTAATAGATCCAGTAGATCCATTACCGCCTGTTACTGTATAATCTGTGGTGATAGTTTTAAGAACACTATCCACATATACATTCAGATCCGCATCAGCAAAGAACTCAAAGCTAACCGTAAAGCTAGTTTGTTCTACGCTTTCTGCCACCGTGTATGATACGCGAGGGGTGTTATCTGATACATCTATAGTCATGGTCGCACACTAATCCCATTTAATACGTGCAAAACGCACAATCATTCTACATTACCTTCTGGTAACATGTTGGCTAATCCTCTTGTTACGTCCTTCGCATACCCACCAAAAGCAAGTGTGCTTAACAATGGAGTGAAGCGTAACATTTGTTTGGCGGAGTCCTGCCACTCACCACGCATGAGCATTCCAGCCCCCTGCGCTACGCCATAGGCCCAATCAGCAGGTGCGCCAAGCACTGACACAGCAGCACCAAGAGTATCAGGATCACTACGGAACTTGGGTGATATAGGAAAGTCTTCTGCTCCACCCAATCCCTGCACAGTTTCAAGTAATCTATACCCCATGTCGCTATGCAGAGCGGCAAGGCCAGAGAAATCGAAGGCACGAAGCATTTTATCCTCTGCGCTCATTTCATCCCAAGCAAAGTTAGGAGTACGGAACTTCACGATGTTGTACCCAAGGAACATAGCAGTCGCAAAATGTAGTGCCTTGTTGCGAACATTGCCTTGAGCGTAGTTGGCTGTGATCTTATTCAGCGCGCCCATTGTGAACGTGTAGAAAGTAAGAGGCAGAGAAAGCAATCCACTCTCTACTCTAGCGTAACCCTTAACAATGTGATGCTCCTTCATTCCAAGATCTCTTGCTATGGACATAGGCACATAGGCCACTCCGTCCATAAGGATAGGCTTATCCGCTGGCGTGCCCATGATTACACGATTCATAACGCCGGACTTAAGAGCTACTCGGAATGCGGTAATGGCATCTTCATCCACCCAGTTGTCTGTGTTCGGAACCCACAAGCCGCCACTGGACTTTTCATATGGTTGTGCTGCAATACGCTGAGCAAGCTCTGGCGTAATATGATAGCGTAACATCGTCTCCAGATCTTTAGCAGACGCAGTTCCCTTGCCCATCTTAATTGCTGTGTCGATAATCGTATGGCCGCGCAGCAATGCTTCCATAGATTTGATTGTGATTGTGATTGGGCCAAGGCCGTTGCCGATAAAGAAGGCGTTGTTAATACTGGCCGTGACGTTGTTGCTTGTGATGTCTCGGTTAAGGCTTTCCATATAGCGCAAGTGCGTAGAGCCTCTGATAATCTCCATAGCCTCACCAGCAAGGTTGGCTTCCTTCAGGCCCATCTTCAGGCTCATATCATCCATGATACCGATAAGCCCCTTGGTTACAGTACGAAGCTCGTGGTCCATAAGAATACCAGCAGCATCAGCAACAGCCGCAACGCCAGCCCCACCCAAGAACGTCCAGTTTGTCGCGGTCTTTAGAACCTCTGCCAGCTTGCTATCAATAGCATCTGGCCGCTCCATAGTTGTGCCAATCACCCGACCGTAGGCTACGTGCATGTTCTTTACATAACGATTGATTGTTTTAACTGGAACACCATCATCAGCAAGGCGGCTACGAATGTTATCCAGATACTCCTCGAACTTAAGAGGAACCTGCCGGAACTGCCCACCACCAATAGGCACATCCTTTGTGAACATCTTTGCCCACTCGATACGTGGAGCCATGCGCTCACTGTAGGCAATCATAACCTCACGCACATCTGTGATAATGAAGTCCAGCACTTTGCTGTTCGGTATATCAATCTGCCTTGCAAGCAGGTGACGACCACCGCCAGCGTTAACGGCAGTGTTGAACGTATCGTTGAAGTTCTGATTAAGAATGGATTCGATAGCATCATCAGCACGCTCATATAAATCAAGCGGGGCCGTAGACATATCCTTTTGCACGAAAGCATTCTCCACCTCGTCCCACACTTCTGTCTTCGGGTTTTCCCTAAAGTGCTGCATGAAGATGCGACGAAGCTCGTCACGGTTAGCTTCTATCTTGGCAGCATCCCAGAAACGTGAGAAGTACGGCTCTTCAGACTTGGCATTGTATCTGCTCAGACGGGCCTCGACCTGCTCTGCTGTAGCTAGAAGCCGCGCTATGCGCTCCTCTGCAATCTCCATAACCTTACCGCCCTTGAGGTCAGCACCCCTTGCTCTGAACAGGCGGAAGACATCATCAACATCCACCACTTGATCTAGATCAATTATGAGTTCACGAAACGCATCACGTCGAATTTCAGCTTCCAAGATCTCGTCGGCTATGGTTCTGCGTAGATCAATCTGTGATTCTGTTAGGACGCGCGGGTTGTCATCTAGTGAGGCAAGGCGCGCTTCCTTACGAGCAATCAGTTCATCCAGCGCGCTAAGTTCATGCTCGACTTCCGTTACGTTACGGCGCACAGCATTCTCGACAATACCGAACTCTTTCTGTATGCCCTCGGCAGCTGTAGAAATACGGTGCGATAGGATATCACGAGAGGGACGAATGTTGGCGCCCTCTATATCCTCCAAGAAGTCAGAGAAGAACTTCCTAATAATAGCAACGCCACGTGTTTCCAGATCAGTTAAATCATCTGCGCCTGTAATCATCTGCCGAACTAGGTGATCGTAAAAGTCAGACTGTGTAAATGACTCACGGCCAACAGCCTTACGCACACGCTCGAATAAGTTCTGCACCTCCAGACCCATAGCTTCTGCGCCACCACGAGGGTTAAGCTCACCCCATATATCGTTAAGGCCACGAACAGAAGTGGCCCACCGCCCCTGCGCCACACCGGACAACTGGAAGATAGATGGCCCGACAGACTCACCGGATTTGTTTAAGTGCAAACTCATACTCGAATCGTTGATAATCTTCAGCATGTCCAGCTTGGCCCAATCAGGTAGCTTGGCATCTTGAAGGACAGACTTAAGCGGAGTTGGAACAGCCTTGTAGAAGATCGAGTTGGTAAACCATTCAGCAGTGAAGTTGAATTTGCCCTGCGCTTCTCTGAAGAAGTCAGCTGGCATGCCCTCCATAGCAGCAGCCAATGCTTCCTCACGAGGCGTGCCGCCACTGACAGCATCATCCACGTCACGGATCATTTTGATAAACGCAGCCTCTCTTCCAGCTTGCGTTTTGCTAAACTCTATACGGTTGCCGACGAAGTTACCAATGCCAGCACCAAGGACAGCCGCAGCCGAAACAGTCATAGCCATAGTTGCCGCGGCACTTACCGCCACATCCTTTAACTCCTGCCCCTCACTGAGAAGGTTAGCCGCACGGATACCCTCGACTGTTGTATCCATAACCATAGCATCAAGCACGGCAAGCTGTGCGCCCTTACGCGCGCTCAGACCGCTAACCCGTGTGGCGTTAAGAAGACTTTGAACAATAGGAATGGGTGACGCACCAGCAAGAGATAAAGCCTTACCAGCAATCACTGGCAAAGTAGGAACAACGATAGAAAGAAGTAACGCTGGATCTGTAACCATCTGCGCCGCCCATCCAGCGGCACGAATGTCTGCATCAATAAGCTGCATGTCCTCTGCGAAACTAGCTGCCTCACGAGCCGCCTGTTCGTTTATTCCCTGCCCTCGCACGTAACTAGCAACAGGGGCAGAGAAGCCATTGTTGGATATGAACCCTTCCGTATCGAAGTCCAGATCAACCTGCTGCGTTGTCGTGTAGTAATCCAAGCCATCAGCAATAGGGCTGAACACATTGGACAACTGTTGCCGACCAAGCGTAGCAAGGCCGGAAGGCTCCACTTGTGGAATAACTGGCTGCTTCGGAGTTTCAGTTATTGGATCAGGAAGGATTGGCATTATGGGATACCCAAGATTTCGTTGATTGTTAGACCATACTTGTTAAGCAACTGCTGGATCTCGGGGTTTTGCCCGATGCCAGCAAGATTACCTTGATTGTGATCCAGTGTCGCTTGCCATTCAACATAGCTACGAAGAAGCTGCTCACTACCAGCTGGTGTAGATGTCTTGGTCATAACGTATTTCTGATATGCAGATCTTGTAAGGTCGGAAGCAGACACTCCACCAACTATTGCGGCAGACTTAACATCAGCGGCTTCCATATAGACGGGGATTGTTAGGCCGCCAGCACTTCCAGCTGGAGTGCTTGGATCATTTGTCTGCAGCTGAATAAACGTACCAACATCAGACATAATACCAACAGCCCATGTAGGGTTCCCGCTTGGTGATTGCGCTGTACCAATGAAGCTACTCTCCATTGGCTTGAACATAAGGTCGCCATAGATAAGCTCATACATCTTACCATCAACAAGAATACGGCCATCTCTTTTTAGATTCGGGTCATTAACCGAACCACCGGAAAGCCAGCCGAGTGCATCAACAACAGTTGACCCAAGTGTGCTATCAATAGCACGGGGATCTGCTGTAGCTCTGAACCATTCGGGATTGCTTGCGTACATAGAGGTAAGAGTATCTTGCTCCCACGTCTCGAACTCATCATCATTGAAGTGGAAATCTCTGGCAAAACGTGTCTTATCTCCGGCAAACGTATTGATAGTAAAGCCTACAACACGATTATCTTCGCCCGTTATACTCTTGTAGTAATCCGTGATGTAATCCTTAACTGCGCCCTCATCCATGTTCGTACCAGAAGCCATCTGGAATTTAAGGATGCCCATGATTTCTTTTCTGGCGCGCTCGCTAACCTCAAAGTTATCACGAACCCAAGCCGTGACATTATTGGTGTCCAAGCGATCCTTAAGGTCAGCATTCATATCACCATCGTAACCCTGCACTGTAAGCAGAGCTTCCTGCACGCTATTAACAAAGCCAGCGCGCTGAAGAAGAGATGCCTGATTGTAAATGCCGTATGCTTCCGGCTCCATAACAGCGGCCAGCATATTAAACGGCTCCGCCTTGCTTGGATGGTTGTACTGTGTCAGCTGCTCCATGAAGGTAAACACACCAGTTGCAACGCTCGAATCAATCGCTATCAATCCGGTTGTGATATCCCCAAGGATACGGTTGAACCCATCCGGCGCAACGCCAGTAGCCAACATATCCATAAGGGCTACGTTGCTACTGTTCATCATGTCCGGTGTCATGTTCTCACCGAGATCATTGTCCTCTTGGTACTGCTCTTGCTGAACGGGCGTGAGCGGCACACTATTACCAAGGGATCTTGATGTATCAGAGCGTGTGTTGGTTAGCTGCAAGGCCGCATCTTCATCTGCTGCGATCTGCGCCATAGTCCCAAAGGCTGTGTTGAATAGGGATGGGGATATGTTGTAGTTGTTCACAAGATCCTTAGTGATTTCTTTTAGCTCTGATGGCAGCTTGCTCCAACCAACAACAGCCTCGACCTTGCCGCCAAGCGTAGCAGAGCGAACAATCGAAAGCTCTTCAAGTGTTGGATTGCGAAAGCCACCTTCACCGTCACTGATAGTTAAAGAGGTAAGGCGATTGCGTACCATCTCCGCCTCTATGTTATCGAGATCGTCAAGCAGCTTGGTTTTGTTTGGTTGGTCGGATGCCAAGATATCAGCGCGAAGATCAGCAATCTCGTCTGGCGTAACGCCATCCATTGTTTCAACGCTGGATACACGTGCATTCAAATCATAGGTAGCAGCAGCTAAGTCCTCACCTTGAACACGAACCGCATCAGCTTGAACAGCCGAGAAGGGCGTGTTGATCTGAGAGAAGTAATCTTCAATGCCAGCCCTGCCGCCAGCACCTATCTCCATAAACAAGGCTTCCATAGCTGTGGCATGTGGGCCGAAGGAAGCAGAGATACTGGACCATCCAGCTTGGGCATTCGGATTCAAAAGAGCGAGACGGATCTTGTCTAGTGTCTCTGGATTATTCTCCAATGCCTGAGACGCATGTTGTAGAAACACCTCTGACAAATAACTAGCGGAAGCATCTGCCCCCTGCTCTGTTGTTGCTCCGTCGAACCGAAGAAGACCATCAGCCTCGGACATATAGCTTGCAGAACTACCACCCATAACGATGCCAGCTTTTGCCGCACCCTCTGCCGTGGCAATACCATATCCACCAACAGCCTCACGGCCAGCGAAGATATCTTCTATCTGGGTAATCAACGTAGACATGCCAACGTCGCCACGAGATCCGAGCATATGCAACTGCTCTATAGCTGTCTGTACGCTAGACGGAGCCATCTCAATCGCGCTCGGATCATTAAGCGCAAGTACAACAGCTTCCTGTTGCGATGGATCTGTGATCGAAGAAAGATTAACGACGATAGAATCTTGCGCCTCGGATACAGCAAACGAGAAAGCATCGTCATTCAATCTATCAATCGCAGCCATCTCTGTCTGAAGGTCCGACGCAATATCAGAAGCAAGCCCGTCAAGGCCAGAACCATCGCGGGATGCAATGCGAGCATCTGTAACAAGCTTACGAATATTCGGGTCGGTGATAGCCGAAACCTCTGTGCCATCATTAAGAGCAGAAACAACAGCCGCGCGCATTTCTGGAGTTAGGTTATTCGAAGCGGCCATTAAGCCTTGAGACGCGCCGAAGAATGCAAGCTTGTCCATGTTCTCGATATTGCGCTTATAGTTAGATACGTTGCCTGTAGATTGGAACTGGTCGGCAATCATCGCATAGGCTTGATTTGCGCTCTCCGTATAGCCATCGAAGTCAAACTGTGTCGCAGAGTTTTCGGCAGAGCGGATCACTCTAAACAAATCAAGATCAGCTTGGGACTTGACTCTAGCAGCAGCCGCACTTGCAGCAGCAGCCGCAAGGTTCGCGCGAGTAGCCGCTAGATATGCGGCGCCAGTTTCCTCAATGAATACCTGATAGCGCGTATCATCTACAGCCTCGGAGTTGTTTGACATCTCGGCAATGTAGCGAGAGAACTCCTGATCAAAGGCCGCAGGGTTCCGATGCTTGGCGGCAATATCTTTAGCTGCAAGCATAAGCTCGTCATTAACAGAAGTTTCAAACCTGCGGTTAATGATATTGCGATATGCGTCATGCGCGATTGCGCCCATAGCATTCGGAGCAAATGGCTGCGACATGTCAGCACGAGCTACGTTCATCGCCACAGTCTTACCAGTAGCCGGATCAATGGTATTAAGTTGTTCCTTGCGAACAGACATAGCTTCATCTTCGCCATAACGTAAAGCAATCTTGCTCTTCTCGTCATAGTTAAGATCAGACAGCGTATCGGCAGCAGCACTAATAGATTGCCACTTCTCCGTGGCCCCAGTGTTAATGCGGGTCACGCCTATAGGAGCATTTAATACCTGACGCTCTTGTTTAATTACTGGCATGTCGTTTCCTTACTATGGAACATAAACTTGTTGCGCGCGGTAAGCACCTGTAGAAACGGTAGAGAATGCGTTGAAGATAGAAGTTGATACCGCGTTACGACCACGCGCACGCTCCGCAACCTCCTGCGTTTTCATACGTGACTGCTCTAACATAGACTGATTATCACTACGCTCGATGTCAGTCTGCACAATCTCGGCTTGCTTTTCTTTGAACGCCTTGATTGATCGATCCGATGTATCACGGCCAGAGTACGCAAAGAAGGCGTTGTTAGCAGAGGACGCGACAAGGTAATCATCTATACGTGCAGCCGCCCATTGCTTAGACTGAATTGCACGAAGCTCACGATCCAATGCCATTTGATCTGCGGTTTGATCCGCTTGGTTCTTGGTTGCTTGACCAGCCCCTAACTGCCCAAAGGCAGAGAACAAAGCAAATCCTATTGTGATTGGATCCATTAGAACACAAGCTCCGTGACTAATCCATTAACCTGTAAGGACAATGGTACTGACTGCGTTATAGTTACCTGCGGATCTCGGCCATAGCCAAGAAGGTAAAACTCTCTCTTTCCGGTAACGGGCATGAGATCCTCGCTCAAATCATCTGTAACATTGCGAACAATCAAATCTGTCCCATTAACCGTAACTGATAGCGTATCATATAGATCCAGCACAACCGCACCAAGCGCGCGCGGGTTGCCTGTAACTGGCCCTGACTGAGAAGAGACATCAATCGGATTGGTCTTTAGTTCTACATCAAACCCATAGCCAACCTCTACAGAGGTAAGCGTTGCGTCAACACCAGATACATCCACATCGCCAGCCGCAACTGTGAATGATCCAATGTAATGCGTTCCTGATATTACATCAACAACAGCACCATTTGCAAAATCGGCAGAGACATCGAACACGCCAGCCGTGCCACTATACGTCTTGGACATATCAACATTGGCATCGACATCTAGCTCACAGAGAAACATCTCTTCAGTTCCGGCGCCTGTATCAAACACTACGTTAGCAAAAGTTCTATCACCGATAACCATAATGGAATGGAACGAGCCATCGGAGGTGAACTCAATCCATCCGGCTCTCTGCTCCTGCCTGTTGGAATTAAGCACAGCCACAGTGCCATCGGAATTAAGCGCGAAGGCAAATGAATCTGTGAGGCCGTTTGTTCCACGTGAAACGCTCATCTCAATGGGCGTTTTGATTAAGTGCGAAGAGAGGCCGGAGATAGGCGCGGAGATGTATGCAGCCTGTGAGTCGGTAAAGATATATTCACGAATGATATTCTTGTCTGTCTGAATGAATAGCGTACCACCATCCATTGGCGCAGGGCGTGCGTAGCTACATCCGAAGGAAGTCTGCCTACGGATCTGAGTGTTGGTTGGTGTTAAAGCCTGATTGGATAGCGCAGGAATATAAAGCTCACCACCAGCTCCGAAGATCTGGAGATCCCTATTGGAAACAAGGTGACGGATTTCAGATATCTCACCAACAGCTACCGTAATATCAATCGCATCATCATCGTTAGCATCGCCAACATCGAAGTTATAATACTTGCTCGACTTGGAAAGCCAGATACCATCGGGCTGTGACGGACTGCCAGCAAAGGCCAAGCGGTTTTCATGGAAGGTAACAGCAGCTGGATAACCGCGCTTTGCCGAGAATGATTGCTCCTCCCAATTCTGCGTAGCCGCGTGCGTTACAACGCGAGGCGTACCACCGCCAACCTCTGAGGATGTAGCCGCAGTACCAGCGGTAAACACGTACTCATTATCGCTACGGATTTCAGAGATAGTGCGCGCACCATTTATATTGGCAGCCGTTATGCCGCCAACAGCACCAGCGTTGGAGAATGTAATCGAGTCACCAGCTAACATACCGTGGTTAACATGGCGAACAACAACGTCTGTCGTGGTGTCAATCGTTTCCAGCGCATCAGTTTGAAGGTCTTGATATAGTTCATCTACAACATCAGCCGTTGCGCTTGTCGAGGACTGAACGGAAACAATGGTTAGCTCTTGGCCGTGATAGCGAAGTGTAACGCCGACATGCAAAGAAGACAGGTAATCAGCTCCGGTCAGAGATCCGGTTGTGTCAAAGTAGGCGGAGCTTGTAACAATCGTAATGCCGGAGCCTGTCGTTGCCGAAGGGTCAAGCGTTGTGCCAAGGGTGCGGAATGGATAGTAGGGCTGATAAATAAGGTTATCATCTGACTTGGTGTCAAACACATATAGTTCTACTTGGAACGTAGTCGCGCTTGTCCTTACAAGCTGGCGCACCATGAAGTTCTGATGGCAGATAAACATAACGTCACCAGCTTGGGCGAAGGTATACTCGTGCAGGTAATCATCATCAAACGGCAGAGCGTTAGCGTCTGTGTCTTGTGTGATTGTCTGGATAAGAGTGACCGCGCCAGTGACAGAATTAATCTGGAAGACTTTGATCTGTGCATCCTCAAGCGAAATTATATACTGTTCATCATCGGAGAAGATAAACGGAACGAGCCGAGACTGCTGCGTCTTTGCGCTATCGTATGTAATGGCATGCTTGTAAAGATTTGCCATACCGCCACGCTTAACCACACCGCCCTCTGGACGAATGAGAAAGTTCTCAATCCTCTGTGCAGAAGCTGCATAGATCGGAGTATCGGTGCGGGAAAGAAGGGACGGGCTGACCTCACCAAATGCAAAGTTGGATACTGGTACTCGAACTTTTTGGGACATCAGGAACGCCTATTAGTTATGAACCTCGAAGTAGGTAACCTGCGAGACGTTTGCTGTTGTGAGTCAAGCCCACGCGCTTTAGCCATAGCAAGCAAAGCCTTTTGCTCGTACATGTTCGACATCGAAGCATCTCGCGCAATAGCTGCGGCAAAGACTGAGGCCATAGTGAACTCAACAGCCACTACGAAATAAGGCGGCCAGTTAACTTCATCGGCACGAAAGGTGTAATCCGCGACTACACTATCGGCAGAGGCAGCGTCGCAGAATACCTTGCTTCCATATGTGTCGTAGTTAATCGGGTAGTCATTAACAGTAACCGCATGCAGCATAATCAGATCACTAGGCATTTCGTAGGACGCATCCCACCTGCCTGTTGGTTCTTCTGTCTCTCTATTAAGAACGGCTTGGTTGGTAGCGAACCGCCAGCGTGTATTTGTTAAAGAGGTTTGCGCTATGTCTTCGTATAGGTTGGAAGCAACAAGCGACTCTGTGTTTCCATCCGAGAAAGACGTGATCGGCTCTGCGCCGATAAGGACGAGAGAGCGCGCGCATATATCTATGTTTGAATTGGTTCTGCTGCTCATGTGTTGGTATGGGGGCCGAAGCCCCCACTCCTTTAGTCAGTATCAGTCTGCGCGATGGTTGTACCATCGGAGACATCAACAGTTGCACCATCATTGGACAAGACCTGCACGATACTTAGTGTTGGAACATTTGTGTCATAAACCCAAATGATATCACCAACATTAAGCATGTTAACAGATTCGCCTGTGAAGTACGCGGCGGTGTTAACTGTCGCAATGGGATCAGCCGTAACATACATCCAGACAGCGTACCCGCCACCGGAAGACATACGGCTAAGACCTGAAGCTCCGTAAGCCATGAATCACCTTCTTTCCTAGTTGTTGTCGAGGACTTCGTAGACACCCTCGTCGTCAATAACGGTGGCCCCCATCGACATCATCGAAGTTGCAAGATGCGCTGCTTTTTCCGCAACATAGTTTACTTCCGTAGCAACATCAGCGTTGATACCAAGACCAACAGCATTGGTATGGTACGCAATGTTCTTCCCGCCAGTAACAGCAGACGTGGAGAAGATGTTGAACGATAGGAAGGTCTTCATTGTCAGGCCACCAGCGAATGGTAGATTCTGATCGCCAACGTAGTCGGAAGACGCGAACTCTGTGATCGAGAACAGATCAGCAAAACCAGCAGGGTTCATCGCAAGCCAACGCCCACCATCTTCCGGCATGTCTGCAAGACCAACAGTCTCAAAGAGAGAAAGCAAATCAGCCTTAACAAGCGCGCCACTCGTATCAGCAATCTGGGTCGAGCTTGCGCCAGCGTCCATTGCTGCATAGAGAAGTGCGTCTGTCTTGCGACCGAGTGCAGCGGCAGCTGAAGTAGCTACGGCTTGACGCTCGTTGATATTGATCTTCAGTTCATCCAACTTGTCGATGTACTCAGCCGCGTAGTAGTCGGCCATTGTAACTTCAACAGTTGAGTGCGCCAACTCCATCGGAGTGATGTTACCGTTACGAGATTTGGTTGAGGCCGAGCCAGTACCAATCTTCTGAAAGCGAGCAACGCTACCAGCTACATTGGTGGAACGGACTGTGTTCCGCAATTTTGAACCCATACGCTGATACGCGAGATGCACATCGGATTCAAACTGCTTGATAAAGGCGGTGTCGATAGTATTCGCCATGATACAGTTTCCTTGTTTGATTTACACATCTGCGGGTATCCGCCTGTTTGCGTCTGCGCGGGTATCCCTTGCGGGGCCGCTCTGCACATATCGGGCCGTAGTGATTACGAAGAGGCATTCCGAGAGGTATAATCACAACGCACAAATCGCAGGAACCTGTTGCCATTTACATCAACAGCCACAAGATCGAAGGTAAAGCCAAGGAAGGTAAGCCAGCCTATCGTGGCTTCCGATGTAGCGGGGACGATATTCTCCAAGCAGGGAAACAGCCTATGGAAATATCGGCGCATAGAAATGCTGCATCTAATGAACGACCTGTTTGATCGCAGTTCTTCAGTGCCAAGAAACCATACGCGCGCGCTATCTGCATCTATTGGAGTAACGCCACACATGCCTGATGTGGTTTCGCCATCATGTATCGTAAAGGTAATGCCATCATTGTAACCTTGAAGCAGCGCATCGAAAGGCGTGAAGCCGAGAAGTCTGCACTCCTCTCTGTCATTCTGTGACATTGTGGCTGCAACAATAGTAACATCTCTAGTGGTTGACGGAGAGAAAGACAGGCTGCCTCTCCGCATAATCTTAACCATAGAGTTTATCAAACCCGTTTGTTACCTGCTTTACAAAGTTCTTATCGCGCTTGGCTGGATTCCAGTAACGTGGATCTTGCATCATTTCCTGCAAGCTCGCCTCAGTAAGTTGGCCTGTCGGTGCAGGATTGTTGCCAATAGAAGTGTCTTTGACTTGCGCCATGATGTGCTCAAGGGCCACGATACCATCTGCCGTTTCGCACATCCGCTGGATTGCTCCGATAGATTCTTCTGGAAAGAACTTGTTGACGAAGAGTGTCGCCGCTTCTGTTCTTCCCTTTGCCCCATCGCCTAGCTTCCCCATTTCTTCTTCATACACTGGCACATCAGCTGCCAATGCCTTGGCGTAGATGTTGATACCTTCCTCGAACTGCTCTTGAGAATGACCATTGGCAAACGACTCACTGGCCCACCAGTTAAGAAGCTCGTTATCCACAGCCTCGTCACCATTCATAGACTCTGGCAGCTTGTAATCATCCTTAGTTTCCGGACGCGCCTCTAGCCGCTTGGCCTCCATCTCGCCAACAAGTGTAGCGCGTATCTCTTCTTCCTTCTGGCCGAACCGCTTCTCAAGTTCAGAGTGCCCCTTGGCAAGATCCTCGATTGTCTTGTACTTCTCTGGGAGCCAATCAGGTCTGTTGTCAATAGCCGGATCTACAGGATCTACTGGGTCAACCGGATCTACGGGATCTACGGGATCTACGGGATCTTGAATAAGGGATTTATCTGTCATTTCTTATCTACCTTCTTGTTGGATTGCCCCGCCTTAATAGCATGCCCTTGCTTTGCTCTTTGCTCAAGAACGCCGACAATATACCTCTGGCCCTCGACGTGTCGCAACGTATCGCTGCTAACATCAGGTCCGTAGACATTATTAATGCTGATGGATTTAAGATACTCAAGCGTGACTTTACCAGCAGGGCTTGAGAAAAGGGCTGCTATGTTCATCGAGATCTGTTGGTCTTGTTCTGGTTGGCGCATAACGCCATCCATACTTAGCACAGATTTATTGGACTTGCTGGCCGCCTTGCTCATCTGGTATCCCCTGCTGTTGCTGTGCCGCAGCAGCTTGCTGCATAGCTGCAACTAATTCTTTACGCTGACTTGCGTCACGAATCAAGTTGTCGGGAACTCCGAACTTTCTAGCAAGGTAAACAGCTGACTCTTCAGAGTCGATCAGGATGTTCAACATCTCCGGCCCAAACATACCACCGACCAATTCCAAGAAGCGCGCAACGGATGTGATGTCTTCATTAGCTTGAGCTTGAGCAAGTGGGGAAACGGGACGGACACGAACCTCTGTTCCGTTAACTGTTGGCAGGGATATGCGCCCCTGCTTCTTTAGAATATAAATCACCCGCTGAAGAATTGGCTGCACAAGTTCCGACTGCAAGCGACCAAAGGCAGAGCCGATGCGCCGAGATAGATCAGCCATACGCTCGGCTACCTCTGTAGCAGAAGCCGGAGTTCTATCAGGGTTGCCAAGCATATCATTGTAAAGCGCGCGCTTGATGTTGAGGCGCATATCTTCGAGGATAAGGCCAGCAACATCAAACGACCCAGCGGCGGCAACAGGTTGAAGGCCACCGGAACCGATGGCTTTAGGAATGATAGTCCCTGGCACTATCTGCACTGTGTCAGGATTTACAACGCCATCATCATCCATATTGTAAACACCAGAGATAGCCATCTGCGCGTTCTCTAGTATGAGTTCCACAGTTAGGTTGGTGGTTTTAATAGCTGACAGGGCATTGAACAAAGGCCCACGACCGTAGACTTCTTTAGCGCACGCCGACCAGCGGAAGGCGATGAACTGGTTGGAGCCAATACCTTTGACTTCATCATTCATAATGAAGCTCTTGGTTTCCTTTTCAATCACAAAGTAATCGTAGGCCGACTCGTTCTTAACCTTGTGGTCACGAGATACGCCCTCGACAAGAGTGGTCTTGCCATCGGGATCTCGTTCTATCTTCGCCTTAAGTTCTGGCGATAGCTTCGCATCAGGATATAGATCGGGGATATCCGCAAACATAATATCGCCACGCTCGTGAAAGAAGTCGTCAATAGTTGTGGTGTCGGGTCCGACATCGAGAACGATGTGGGGGAGGGGAACCGCGGCGAACTTAACGGGGTTGATGGAGTCGCCTTCCACCACAGACAAAACGCCAGTACCTACAGCCAGATCCAAGAAGGATTCATGAACTGCCTGAGAGAAGTTGGAGTTCTGTATTACTTCGAAGACGTATTCCGTTACATCCTCAAGATCATTATTAACCGGATCACGGTCCTCTTTAGGAACCTCGGAGCCAGCCATAAGGTCTGCCCATCTGGAAAAGATCGGTACGATGCCAGCTTGCAAGCGGGAGGCAAACTCTTGCACACCGACCACAGCTGTCTCATCAAAGATTTTATCGTCGCGCCGTTGTCCAATGGTTTCTGCATAGAAGGATTCGCGGTACGGGAGCGCATACTCATAGCATTCTTCGAACACGCTTTCGAACAACTTGCGCTTTGTCTTCGCGCGTTCAAATGCCTTGATACGCTCTACTGCTGTCTTTTTCATTTTAGATACCCGCTTATAAATCCAGAGCCGCCACTGGATCCAGATATAAGAGACGCGCGCCCAGAGCCACCACGAGATGTAAGTGCGCTACCAAGAAGGGACGTAGACTTCATACCAGAGAACAACGCTGTCTGCCTACTGGCTCCGGCGCCAACAAAGCGGCTTCTTGAAATAAGGGATTCGGTGAGAAGATCTCTGCTTTCTCTACGCCGCATATCAGCAACGCGATCCATCTCGGCTTGCTGTTCTTTTTGCTTAGCAAGTTCCGCGTCCACTGCTGGATCTCGGCCACCACCACCAATACACATATGAGTTCTCCGTTTTGCTTTTCATAAGTCTGTGCTACGAAAGGAGCCAACGCACAATACTACATGCGCGCCCACAGGCTTTTACGTTTCTGCTTCGGCTTGCGGGTAAAGACATCGAATCCTGTCTTGGCAACAACTGGTTGTGTTGGCGACTGTGTATTCATAAGGGCGCGGCCCTCTCCCGCCCCTAGTAGCATATACTGTAGTGCGTCGTGAACGTGGGAATACATATTCTTGTCCGGCTTATCTGCATATCTTTCCCCAGACACTTCCATTCTCTTATAGCAATACTGTCCTTCGAACCCTTTAATAAGAGCCGAGCATCTATTGTCCACAAGAAAAGCCGAATGCCCATCTGCCATTTTGTTTAGCTGAGAGGATACAGATTCCAACCGCAGGTCAACAGAGTTGGACGGTGCTGGAAATGCTCGTAACCCTGCTCCACGCATTACTGAGAAGGGAGTGGTTTCGTCTGTCTGCGCGCGGAAGTCGCCAGCGGGATCACCATATATAAACACCTCTGAAGCAGTAGCAAACCTAGTAGACAGTTCCTCCCGCAGCACTTCGGCAAACCGCACGATACCCATATCAAAAGCCACGATCTCCGACTGCACAAGCCACCTGCCTCTTACCTTCTGCCCGATAGTCGCAGCTGGCGTAAGGCCAAAGTCAATCCCGACATAAAGTGGATGCCCCGCGGCAACAGGGATCTCCTCTGCCGCCACGTGGCTATCCCTGACAAACATCGGATACACTGGCTTGCCATCTTGAATAGAGCCAAGCCTGTTCATCACATACACATCTATCCAGCTTTTGGTTTTACCCTGCACGATCTGCGGGTAGTAACTCTCCAGCATGTGCTTGGTGTTCTCCGCCTTGCTATGCGGAACGTACTTATCTATCTCCCCGCTCTTGGCATCCTTAACTTCAACCATGCCAGCAGGTTGCGTGTAGAAGTGCCAGTTGTCAGGCTTGACCAGCATTTTCGCCTGCTCCCTTGGAATGTGATCAGGGATAGGAACCTCGCCAGACATAATAGGCCACCAGTGATCTTCCTCCGGCGCGTTGGTATCAGCGATTACACCCGTCCAGCTGGGACCACCGTCCCTCATGCTGGGGAAGCGGCCAACCCTCATAGTACAAGCATCGATAATACTCTTGGCAACCTCGCGCGCTTCGTTAATCCAGATCCCCGTAAGCTCCAAGCTCAACAGCTTCTTCACATCCTCCGGCCTATCCAAAGCCAAGAAGATAACTTCCAGATCCAGATCACCCTTCTTAATATGGTGAGTGTAAGGCACAGACCATATGAACCTGCCCCACTCCTCCTCTGGAAACCAATCCAACCAAGTCTTGATAGTCGTCGTCTTCAACTGCGGGTTCGTATTCCTGATAATAGCCCAACGGCTTTTCCGAGTACCGTTAGGACCCTTCTCCTGTGCAAGCGCGCGACGAAACACTTCAACACAACAAGCAACAGACTTACCACTACCAACAGGACCACGAATGCCGCGGAAGAATATATCGTCACGCATGAACGCTTTTAACACAGCACCATCAGGCTTGTACTTGAAGTCAGTCACAATTCACCAACCCGACGATCTACACCCAACTTAATCAAATTCTCAACAGTCTGATCAGCTAAACTATCTATCAACTTATCAGCCTCACGATCCGTAATAAATTCCAAAGGGTAATTCTTAAAATGCACATTCTTTACAATGCGACGAAGAACTTCCAACTCCTCCAAAGACAACCTAGCAAAGATACTCATTTCAACAACCCCAACGTAGTGAGCGTAAGCGAACGGCACTCAGTGCCAACTCTATGCCTGTAACAGTCTGTAACATTTCGTGATGATACCTTCTGGTTGTAAAATACTTTTTTGAGATATAGCTCCTGTATGTGACCTCACCATACATATGGCCGCTCGTTTTTAACCCCCCACCCCTGCCAATCCCGTTCAGCTTAAGTCTATCGCCACACGAATATCCCCTGCAACCTGCACCTGCTTGCGGTCTACAGGCTTATAGCCAGCCCGATCCAGTATGTCCTTGCTTGCCTCAAGCTTAACGTACTCACTACGTGCCCCTGTGCTTAGCCGTGCCACCTCTGCGGCCGCATGGGCTGCGTTGACTCCAATCCTTTCACTCACTGCTGTCATGATTGCCTGTTGCACGATGGGCATTCGTGTTAGCTTCCAAGCCATTGACGCAGCTGATTTGCCTTTGGCGTATCCGGCTCGTTCTGCTGCTGCTTGCTTTCCGCCTTCACCTGACACCAGTTCATCCACGAACCGTTGTTGTTTTGGGGTTAGCTTCCGTTCATTCTTGGTTAGGTTTGCGCCTTTGTTAGCCATATCTTCTCTGTCCTTTTGCTAGACGGAACTGTGCATAACCCTTTATTTCTATTGCATCGTGCTCCATATCCCCTCTCTCCCCCCTCTCCCCTCTCCCCCCAAGCACATTACGGCTTGAAAAGTGTTGCTGTCAAATCACACACGTGACTATTGATCACGGAATATTACAGTTTGTAACAATGTAGTGATCTTATGGACGATCCCCTGCGGGTCGGGCTATCGTGAATCTAGCCAGCAAGCTGTCTAGCCCCTACGGGCTTCTATCCCTATCGCTGTAGGAGTTGCGGGAATAACTCTGTTAGCTAGGGAGGTGATGAAGAGATGGTCGGCTACGCTAGACCATGCTCGCGTTCCACACTCGGCAAGGCGCAAAGGCTGCCTTCCTATCCGCTACCCAGCCAGACACGTAGCTCCGCGTAGCAAGTTCGCATACGCTGCTTGCTACATGCTTATCACCGCCCTCTATTGAATGATCGGCCGCCGCGATACCGCTTACAGCCTATTTGCAGGGCGCAGGACTACGCGCCTATTCCTGCAAATTCATACCCTTCGTATAAGATTCACTCAGGCTCTTTCCGGTCAACGATCCGTCGTCCGACGTTACATCACGCTAAGTAGCATGACGTTACATCGGCCTAGTCCCACAGCAAGCTGCGGCGCAAGCGTCATTGACCCTCTCTCGCCAACAAGTGAACCCGATACGCAGGTCGATCAGAAGGTTGGCTAAACAAGAAGGAGAAACACCATGACACACCTAACAGAAACCGACATCACACGCATCGTCAGAATGTATGCCATACAGAATTACGAAACCGGAGAGGGATGGGATAGAGTTGTCGAATACTGGACAGATCAAGACATCCTCTCAGCCGTACCGAAAGATGTAACGCCTCGCGAGGCGGTCATGATCGTTGGCGACATACTAATCGAAACACAGGAGTATCTAGATTGACACCTTGGCAAATCATATCCGAAATCGTAGCGGCCATAGCGGTCGTTGCGATTGTATCAACCATCATCGTAATAGGAGTTACACTATGACCTTAGTCTCAGTAATCTTAGCCACTGGCCTATGCTGGTGGCTATGCGACAAGCTAACTACCTAATGATACATTCCGATATCGGAACGTCATGAACAGTAAACAGGCCACTACGTTGGGCCTGTTGACAGTCCAATCCTTATCCGATCTTCGGATGGGGTTAATAATACACAACACTCAAACCACTGAAAGAGAGTACAACATGACTATCCAAAAAGACGTGACTATCAAGCAAGCATTCAAAGCAATCGCTGACCACATGGTTGAAGAGCGGATGGAATACAATCGAGACATAGGCGACTACGTTAAGATGAACGGCCACCGCTTCATCCAAAGCTCGGTGCTCAGCAAGATCTGCTACGGCTTGAACGACCAGCTTGGCTATATCGAAGACGGAGCGCGCAACAAATACTCACTGCGTATCTTGTCCAACCGAGCAGCACAGTTCGCTCACACCATGGGTGACAACGAGATCGACCGCGAAGAGTTCTCGCGCCGCATAAGCCGCGTGGAAGAAAAGACCCTTGAGCTTTACTCAGTCAAAGCCCTCTTCGACGCAGCCTCTAACGCATACGAGGACGCAACGGGCGAGCAATGGGCTGCACCAAGCACACGCAAAGCAGCACCGTCCAAGCCCGTCAACATGGACGACCTAGCCAAGCGAGCGGCAGCACTTGGGATTGACGGTGGCACACCCACTGCCAACACCGATGGAATAAATACCTCAGACCTAGAAGCAGCCGACGCTTCATAGTTACACGACAACAGGACAGGCAGCGGAAAGACGAACCGTTGCCTGTTCTTCATCGCATACACCAGCGAGCCTCAAATCATGGACTCCCAAATTGATTCCCAGCGGGAGGAGATATGGTGCTGCGCGAGGGTGCGCTTCCGTACCTTCGACCATTTCAATTCAAACTTAGCGGAGATACTGACAATGCAAATGGAGGAAGCTAAAGACACTATCAATCGCATCGAAGAACTAGCCGATGATATCAACACAAAGATAAACGAACTTCGCTCAGATCTTGAGCTTTAACCAAGGAGACTACCATGTTTGACAACCCACCACTACTGAACGGCGACGTAATGCCTAGCGATTGGGACTTCCCGATTGAAACCCGCCCACTGTATAGCCGTGAGCTATTTGATGGACCCTTCTCGGAAGAGCCAATCACATCACACTCGGCTATCGTTAGACCAGACACAGGTGCAGTGCTTGGTGTTCACGGCAAGCGATACAAGCCAGTGAAACATGACGACATCATTAACTCTATGATGGACGCTGTGAAAGAGAGCGACATCACCAGCGATTACAATCTAACTGTTGATGTGCTTGAGGGTGGCCGCAAGATGAAGGGAACTATCATGTTCCCTGATCAGGTCATTGAACCAGCAGTCGGAGACTACATTCAATTCCGAGTGCAGTTCTACAACAGCTACGATGGGGCTTGGGCATTCCAACAGGCAGCTGATGGCTTGAGGCTCTGGTGTTTGAACGGCTGCACTACACCGGACACTATTGCCAAGACATTCGCTAAACACACAGCGAACATCAGCTTGGATGGATCTGCAACCAAGATGCTGAACGGCTTGGATATCTTTCGCAATCAGGAAGAAGTATTCCAACAGTACCAACAGCGAATGGTTACACAAGACGAGGTGACTAACTTCCTTGAGCGTACTGTTTGTTCTGTGCCTCAGAAATCAGGCAGACCAAAGGTTAACAACGCTCGGCTTGAAGAGCTATCGAACCAATACGATCAAGAACGCAGGTCTCTTGGCCCTAACGCTTGGGCTTTGTATAACGCACTTACATATTGGGGCAGCCATGCTGCTGATAGCAAGTCACCTGAAAATGCAATCCGCATTCGCAACAACACAATCGCAAAGGCAATGAAGTCTGCCGCATGGGAGGTACTAACCAGTGGATGAAGAAGCAAGGGCAGGGAAGACAACAGCTGAACGCCTTAAGTTTCAGATGGAGTTCTCTTGGATGATGTCCGTTACAGGTCGGGGCGACATGGCAGCTGAAGCTGCAAAGAAAGCACTCGATCTTGTTAACCAGCTAATAGAGGAGGGCCACTGATGATTAGCCAAGGGAAGCAACTAATCTACGATGATCAGTACATCCATACCTTTGTAGCCGAGGCTGTTGGCACTGCGTTAATGTGGCCCACCCACATTGACGAGGTGGCAGCAGTCTTAGCTACCAATAACCCTGCGTTTGATCAAAAGAAGTTCAAGCGCAGGGCTTGGAAGGCTTGGGAAGATACGCATCTGATTGACTGATGGCCCCACATATGCAACATGATTGTATGAAATCTTACATGCAACTGTTGCAAGACAAGGCAACACGAAGAAAGATATCCCTGCTTCAAGCGTTTGCTGAAACGGGGACATCACGCTCCACATACTATCGAGCTTATCATGGTGCTGATCTACAGTTTGAAACAGCAGCCAAGGTAAACAAACAGCTGGATCTTATGAGACAATGGAAGCCAGACAAGAGAAGGAAGCGGAAACTTGAGCCACCAGTTCAAACACTACAAAGAAAGCGTGGTTATCCCAGATCTTTACAAGAAGATAATTAACTCTCTTGTAATCCGGCGGCATCAACTAGGCTTTTCCCAAGACGAACTTGCTTGGCGCATAGGATGTGCCGACTCTCTTGTTCATAAGTGGGAACAATACAAGCGCGTACCAAGCGCATATCTTTTATCATGCTGGATGGAGGCACTGAATTGTGAAGTCGAAATCCGCCCGACGAATGCTAAAGAAATCCAGCGCGACTTGCGAAGTCTGCTTGAAAGAAACAGACTTGTTCGTGACGATACTGATCGACATCATGCCACCAAAGCACGTTCTTCTCTGCCTTGATTGCTATCATGCAGATAACTGGCAGCCAATAGAGGACGACAACAATGGTAAGCCCGACACAGAGAAGCCTGACCCTTTTGCGTTCTGATGGCTGGACCTGCGCTATTACCGAACACTGGAATCACTTCGCCAAGATACGACAGGATCTCTTTGGCTTTGCTGATGTCCTTGCTATGAAGCCCAATCATACACCCCGCTTAATACAAATAACATCTGGATCCAATGTGTCTGCACGGGTGAAGAAGATAAGAACGATAGAGAAATCCTACATCGCACTGGATTCGGGCTTTGATATCTATGTGCATGGATGGAGGAAACTGAAGTCTACAGGGTGGACACCAAGAGTTCTCTTGGTGCTGCCGGACAGCGAGCAGGAAATAGGTCCACCATTCACATAAAAAAATAGCCGCTAGAAAACGGCTAAGTTTAGGGAGGCTATTGCTTATGTGTGAACTGTAGACTCAATCACTTTATATGTCAATGCGTTGATTTATATAAGCATTTATGCTTGTATATAAGGCACACTCACACCACGGAGGACACCATGACACTGGATAACAGTAATGTTATTGCCCTACGCTCACCACGCAAGATCAATGGCTACAGCGAATCACTACTAAATTCTTTCAATCAATTCTGGCAGATATACCCAAGACGGATAGGCAAAGGATACGCACGTAAAGCATTCCTCTCTGCCTCAAAGATTGAAGACCTCTCGATTATAATACAAGCAGCCGAAGAGTTTGCACACATCATGAAGGGTACGGACCCACAATACATACCGCATCCAAGCACATGGTTAAACGGAGAGAGATGGGACGACGATCTCTCTGCTTATAGAAGCCCGACCACAACAGACATACTGAATGACATCGTTGGTTGGGATAATAATATCCTCTCACTCCCTGACGAATAGGTACTCACATGAATTACGGATACGACACTCGTGTTCGTTTGATAGGTGAATGGCTAATGGAAATTCTCAAACGCTATACCCCACCACAAGGAATAGACAATGAGACGCTGAGAAAAGAGATGAACTTAATTGTTCTCGACATTAACTCGGCCATGCCAAACATAAAATCAAACGAACAATTCAAACTCTTCGCTGATAAGCTAGATAAAAACCTGCGAGCTAACCACCGCAGCAGATCATGGCCTATCATCCGTACGTTTGTTGAAGCAGCATATGCAGCTGGCAAGCAAGCACACATACCCAACCCAACTGAACACGAACCATTTAATCCCATACAAAACACAGCAAAGCGCATACTAAACGGCGAAGCTGTAGGTGATGGCTACTTATGGGGATCACTAGCAACCAAGCTGTTAATGGAGACAGACGTAGAGGAAGCTGATCTTGATGCTTACCGTGAAGCATACACAGCTAAGTTGGACGAGGCATATGGAGAAGAACACACAGCCATTCACATTAACAAACTAAAAGACAATCACCGTCACGCTCTTGCTCAAGCAACAAAGCTGCAAGAGATAGATTATTAGGAGGATATCATGGAACGTAAAGGATTTATCGGAGGCTCTGATGCAGTCAAGATCATGCAGGGCAAATGGAATGAGCTATGGCATGTGAAGACAGGGCGCAAAGAACCGGAGGATCTGTCTCGTGTGCTACCTGTTCAGCTTGGCATACTGACAGAGGACTTTAACATCAGCTGGTTCGAAGTTGAATGGGACAAGGAGATTATTAACAAGCAAGTGGAGTTTAAGAAAACGATACGGGGCGTGCCTATCAAGGGCACAATTGATGGCGAGGTTGCTGGCTCCGTTGCACTGATTGAGTGCAAGCATACCAACAGCATGACAAACATGGACAAACAGATTGAATACTACATGCCGCAGATCCAGCTATACATGCACTTGGCTGGTCTTGGTGGCTGCTACATGTCGGTGATCTTTGGTAACTGGAAGTGGGAGTCAGCTTATGTTTCCTTCGACACGAGTTACTTCGATGCAATGATGGATATGATTGCAGAGTTTTGGCAGACAGTTATCGACGATCACGAACCAGCAGACAGCACGCCACAGCCAACAAAGATTGACCACATACCTGTAGATCAAATGGTTCGACGTGATGCAAGCACAGACAACGCCTTCATTAACGCAGCTAACGATTACATTGAGGCTCAGCCATACGTTAAGTCCTTCGAGGCTGCAAAGAAAAGCTTGAAGGAAATGGTGGCCGACAACGAGCGTGAAGTTTACTCACCGATCCTGACAATCAAAAGGGCTAAGAACAACACCCTTCGTATTACAATCCCGAAAGGAGAATGACATGACCACTGACAACCTGCACATCTGGGAACAAGGCGAGAAGTCTGACCCGAAGTATCTAAAGAAGGTATCCTTTGGATCGCGCAGCTTCACAGCCATTGACCCGCACTATCAAATCAAATTGGCAACGCAGATCTTCGGACCCGTTGGTGATGGATGGGGATGGCACGCTAACATGGAGCACATCCAGCTATCCAATGGCGACATGGCACTGCTGTCCCACGTTACCGTATGGCACGGGAGCAGAGGCAATGAGTACGGCCCATTCTCTGGCTCCCGTAAGTTCTTTGACGCTAGCAAGGGCCGCACAGCAGAGGATGCTCCGAAGATGGCAACCACTGATGGTCTGACAAAAGCCCTGTCTCACCTTGGTATTAACGCTGATGTATTTCTTGGCGAGCAAGATGGCAACAAGTACACGGCAGATTCAGACAGCGGAAAGGAAGGCGGTGACCCTTGGTAAGATGGAAGGCCACGATCTTTTACAGAAGTGAGGCAGCTGGCTTGGTAGATGTCACACACTACCTTGATGAGATGTTAGACTTAGACGATGTTGTTGAGTCTGGCCCCCATTGGGATACGATAGAGCGCATAGAGATATTGCGCATTGGCGGTTTAATAAAAGACCTCACTCTTGAGGCAGCAGCAAAGCTATAGGAGATAGCCATGAGCGAAGAATATGACGACACAAACAGAGGGGCTGCATTCAAACCCTTCGACACACAGCAGATGATTCTGCAAGGCAAGCTAAACATAGAGGGCAAGGAGGGGCGCATCATTCTTGTTAAGGACGAGACAGCATCAGGCACACGCTTGATCCAAGTTTATCAGAAGATTGGCGTGCTGTTTGAGAACGACAAGAAGGGCAATGACAAAGCCCCTGAATTCTCTGGCCCCTTGGAAGAGCATGCCCATGAGAAGAAACTCAAGGTGGCTGGCTGGAAGAAAAATTCTAACGGCAAAAACTACATGTCGTTGTCAGTTAGTGAAGTTCAACACAAAGAAAACACTGAAGACACCACCAAAATTGACGACGAGATCCCATTCTGATACCCTTGCAACACTCAGTGGTGGGTGTAGTCGGGGCTGGATAACAAGATGTAGTTGTCCGGCCCCTATTCCCACCATCAGGAGACCCACCATGACAGAAGAAGAATACGGAGCGAACCTTAAACAGCAAGCCGACACAGATATGAAGAGGTTTCACAAGCTGTATGGATATACAGCTAGCTATAGAAACCCGCTTCACCCATCCCCAAAGCAAGATCTAGTTGTTTCAGCCATTAACAATGGCGCCGAAACTATTGACGACATGCACGAAATTATAGGCGGCAGTCGTAAATCTATACACAACACAATCACACTACTGATCGATAAGGAAATCATTAAGCGTGTAAGCAGAGGAGTATACGCACCATGCTAAATGACACAGTAGAAATTGTAACCAGTATAGCTAATGAGATGCCAGAAGATATGTCGAGTGGAGAAATACAGGCTTTACTGCACATGATCTTTGATCTGTATGGAATCCCAGCAGCGAAAGCCAAGGAGCTAACGGACGAAGTACATGTCAACAGGCTCTTAATTGAGACAGAAGCAACCACAATGAACTGAGGACATCATGACAACATCTCGCCACGAGGAATTAAAGAAAGCTTACGAAGAATACAACAAGCAGAACCCAGAGATATGGACCCTGTTCAAAAGCTTTGCAGACCAGCGCATGTCAATAGGGTTTAGCCACTACTCAGTGAATGCAATCTTTGAACTAATCCGTTGGCACTTTGACACAGCTAACGAAGACGGACTGTCAGCCTTTAAGCTGAACAACAACCACCGCCCATTCTACGCACGACGCTACAACAACAGGGTAGGCTCGAACTTCTTTCGCATACGCGCACAGAAGAGCAGAGAACAAGAGCCAACCAACATGCCACCTCTAACACCAGAGGATTTCCCATACCTTAACCAATAAAAGGAGAGCTACCATGAAAACATTATTCTATACCTATGAAGAAGGCCGAGAAGGCCAGCCTCACGAAACCTTTGAGGACGCCCTTCATTACGGCATGAGATATAACGCCATCAACCTGATCGAAGTTCTTCACCGCGATGATATGACGGTAGAGTTTGCTTGGGATATGACCAGCCGATTAACCATAGCAAAAGAATTTGCAATCAGCCTAGCTGATACGATGAAGGCTGCGCGCGATAGAGCCAAGCTTGAAGGATTGCAGATATGAACACGTTTCAGCGTAACACACTGGAGGACACCCAATGACTATTGATGCACACTATGAAGGAAAGGAGGAAGACGCGCGGATAGCCTCGGCCCGTAACGATG
>CALCGO010000202.1 GCA_937901055.1 uncultured Rhodobacterales bacterium | reverse complement strand
CAATCCCGATCTGACGGTTGAAGCGGCGGCCAAAGAAGCTGGCGTTGAGGTCACAGGATTTGTGCGCCTTGAAGTGGGTGAAGGCATCGAAAAAGTGGTTGAAGATTTCGCCGCCGAAGTTGCGAAGACAATGAAGGGTTAACCCAGCCCAGACCGAAATTAAAAAGGCGTCCCTTGGGATGCCTTTTTTTGTACGCTACAACCGGGCAGGGCGCGCCAAGGGAGGGGGCGCGCCGGATCCCGGCGGGTCAGTGCTGGGTTTGACTGATCATTGAGTGGCTGAGAAGAGACCCCTCTTTATACTTGAGGCTCGCGCGGGCCGATGGGCCGTAGCTGTCGAAATTACCATTCGCCAGCTGCGGGAACAGCTCAAGGATTTCATTGCGTGTCGGCTCGTCCAAGGCTTTCCAACCCTCCGCACCGGGGTGGAAGCTTTCAGATGGGGCGCCTTCGGCATAGACGATCTCGTGGCTGTCAAAGAGCATGTGGAAATATTCCACCTCGCCACCTTCCTCGCGCAGAATAGAATGGTCATTCACCAGTGATTTGGCCGTGGCCAGCACTTCGCGCTCGCCAAAGAGCACCTCCGCGTGCCAGCCGGATAGCAGCATGCGGTGCTGCGGGCTAACGCGGAGATCGCGCGTGTTGCCAAGCGCGCCCTTGCGGATCAGGATGGGGGCCATATTGCCGGTCGCTTGGCATTTGCTAGAGCCAATCCAGCGGATCGGTTGAAGCCCGTGATCTAGCGTTTCAACGCGATCACCCACAGCGAGGTCTTCAATGGCAACCTCGCCGGATTGGGTTTTGATCTGTGAACCACGAGTGAAGCAGGCAATTTGGAGGTTGGCATTATCCATCGACATGAAACCGTTACCAAATGCTTCCAGTCGGATTTCTGTGACGGTAATCACTGGGGTGATCGCTAGCGTAAAAGTTGCATATCCGCCAGGAGTCGTAACTATTACGCTCCCAATGACATTATTGGCCTGATCAAGGACACGAAGTACAGGAGTTGTTGGTGCAGCTGTCACAGGGTCCAAATCAACCGACAAAGAATAGGGTGTTCCGACTGTCAATGGTGTGGTCAAGGTTTGCCCCAAAGACTCATCTTCCCCAAACCAGATCCAATCATCCCCATCTGTTGCGGAACCTGCCCCCAATAAATTACGGTTCAAGTCTGCGGTGCCCGTAACGGCAAACCAGCCTGCGGCATCCCCGCTTGCAAGGGTTGACCATGTCGTATGAGGACCTTCAAAACTTCCGTTAGTTAGTAAGTTCGTCATTTATTTCTCCTTTTTGAGCGCCGGCTTCGTTAACCACCGCACGCGCTGCAATATCATGGATTGATGTAGCGCCATCGACAGATGGCGGGTTGTCGTCGTCTGTTGGATGCTTTTCACAAAACCCAGCTTTTCTAACACTCGCCCGCTGGCTTTATTCTGAATAAAATATCCAGATTTAACTTGTTGCTGCAGCGTAGTGGAAAAAAGCCGATCAAGCGCTTGCCTGACAGCACATGTTGCAATACCTTTCCCCCAATACTTTGGGTCCAAAAAATACTCCAGCTGATCGCGCATTTGCAGCGCACCAACCAGCAGCCGATCAAATGCTATTCCAAACACCAGCCCCGGATTCTCCATGCCAAAAGTTACAAACCTTTTGGCATGGGACCGCTTAAACGGGTGAGGCATATGTGCCAGATATCTGGCCACTTGCATTTGATTGCAGATTTCAACCAGACGCGGCACGTCACGCATCACAAGTGGGCGCAGAGACACAGTGGCATCAGACATCGGCCTTCGCCACTGCTATGTTCTTAATCTTCATGTTCGCAGTGGTCAGCACACCAAAGGGTGTTACCAACTCATCATACTCCAACGTATTGGCGATTTTTGCCCCTAGCTCGACCCCTGATTTTATTTTGCGCGCATTGTGTAGCGATACTTGCCGATACTCATCTGTGACTGTTTCGACAACGTCCAAGATTTGAAAAATTCGAACTGACCCATTGTCGTCGATGGTCGCTCTAAAAACGTACTCTTTGCCAAAAGCATCCGAAGCAGCCTGTTCAATCTGCGCTTCTACATCTTTAACTAAGGCTGCGCCTGGTTTTCCATCATTCAACTGGGCTTTCAGGAACTCTGAAATATTTGGCGGAGTTACCAGAGTGATTGGGTCTTCAGTTTGTAAAAGCGTTACTTTTGTCATAGTTGGCTCACCTTATTTAATATTCATTCGTGATTTAATGTGCATTCGTTTCTAGAGTTTTTCACGCTACGCAATTCTGTCTATTTCATCGAGCAGATCATTAGCTGCCGTGCAAGTGACTAAATACTATAAATATTAACGCATTCCCAAATCTGTTGTAATTTAAATGAGAAAATAAATATACGTTGTTGCTTCTGGGGACAAGCTATATTTGTTTTAGATTTTGGCAAGCAAAAACGGTCCATAATCTATATTATGTTAAATTAATACTCAGGCAGAAACCCCAATAACATGTAA
>CALCGO010000201.1 GCA_937901055.1 uncultured Rhodobacterales bacterium | reverse complement strand
TTTCCGGTTCTATTAACCCCGTTCGCACCGATCATGTTCGGGCTGGCGCTTGTATTCTGGCTTTTGGCAAAATGGAAATCTAGGCGCCTTTAACACGGCCACGTTTTTTGACGTCATCCTCGAACAAAGAGGCTAGTTGTTCGGTCATCGCGCCCGCTAGTTGTTCCACATCCGTAATTGTAACGGCGTGTTCGTAATAACGGGTCACGTCGTGGCCGATACCGATCGCAATCAAGTCCACAGCTTTGCGCTTTTCGATCATAGCAATCACGTTGCGCAAGTGCTGTTCCAGCGTGCTCGCTGGGTTCACCGACAAGGTGGAATCGTCTACCGGTGCACCATCCGAGATTACCATTAGAATACGACGAGCTTCGGGGGGGTTCATCAGGCGGCGGTGTGCCCATTCCAAGGCTTCGCCGTCGATGTTTTCCTTCAGCAAGCCTTCTTTCATCATCAACCCGAGGTTCGGGCGGGTTCTGCGCCATGGGGCATCCGCCCCCTTGTAGATGATGTGGCGAAGGTCGTTCAAACGGCCGGGCGCTGCTGGGCGTCCGTCAGAAAGCCATGCTTCACGACTGCGGCCGCCTTTCCAAGCGCGCGTGGTGAAACCGAGGATTTCACACTTAACCTGACAGCGTTCTAGCGTGCGGGCCAAAACGTCTGCGCAAATCGCAGCGATTGAGATCGGGCGACCTCGCATGGAACCGGAGTTGTCGATTAACAATGTCACGACTGTGTCGCGGAACTCGGTATCTTTTTCTTGCTTGAACGACAGGGGCGTTGTCGGGTTTGTGACAACACGTACAAGGCGGGCAGCGTCGAGGATGCCTTCCTCCAGATCGAACTCCCAGCTGCGGTTCTGTTGGGCCATCAGGCGGCGTTGCAGACGGTTTGCGAGACGGCTAACCGCGCTTTTCAACGGGTCGAGTTGTTGATCGAGGTAGGCGCGCAGACGTTCCAGTTCCACAGGGTCGGCCAGTTCTTCGGCGGTGATTTCTTCGTCGAACTCGGTGGTATAAACTTTGTAATCCGGATCAGCCTCGGAATGCGGCGCCTGCGGGGGTTGTTCGTCGGGCGTGTCGCCATCGTCTAAGTCGGCCTCGTCGAGCATGTCCATGTCGTCGGATTCATCCAGCGAGGCTTTGGCCTCCTGCTGTTCCATCTCATCTTGGTCTTGATCTTCCTGACTGTCTTCTTGATCCTGATTTTGATCTTCCTGATCGCCACCTTCCTCGGAGTCCTCATCGTCTTCTTGGTCTTCAGACGCTTCTTGGTCTTCGTCAGGGTCCTCGCTGTCCGGGTCGTCACCTAGTTGGTCGCCGTAGCCAAGGTCGTCGATGACTTGTCGCGCAAGACGGGAAAACGCGGCCTGATCGTCTAGTGCATCTTGAACGTCACCAAGGGTGTCGCCAGCCTGACCTTCCAGAAATCCACGCCATAGTTCCAGTATGTTATCGGCCCCCTTGGGCAAATCGCGGCCGGTCGCCAGTTGGCGGACCATATATCCGGCGGCAACGGCTAATGGAGCGGACGCGGATTCAGTTATGTGGGCATAACCAGCCTTGGCCGCCTCTTCGCCGATCTTGGCGTCAATATTCTTGGCGGTTCCGGGCATGGCACGCGCGCCCAACGCCTCGCAACGGGCGGTCTCCATGGTTTCGTAGAGGGCTTGCGCCACTTCGCCTGCGGGGCGGTACTTGTTGTGCGTTGCCTCGTTATGGAAACGCAGTTGCATGGCGTATGCGTCGGCCGTCCCCCGCGCCAGCAGAACCTCTTGTGTGGTCATGCGGCGGGTAACTTGCGGCAGACGCGCGGCGTCGCCGACCAGACTCGATGGGTCGACGGAGAAGGTCACGCTTAGCTCAGGCTCGTTAGCGAGAGCCTTGGTCGCTTCTGCCAGAGCCTTTTTAAACGGCTCGGCTGGATTATCGTTTGGTTTAGCCAAGGCTTAGCGACACTGCGCTTTCGGGCAGTTCCTCGTCAAAGCAGCGTTGGTAGATTTCGGCTACAATCTGGCGTTCCATTTCGTCACATTTGTTCAGGAATGTCAGGCGGAAGGCGAAGCCTACGTCGCGGAAAATCTCGGCGTTTTGGGCCCATGTGATTACGGTACGCGGAGACATAACAGTGGAAAGGTCGCCGTTCATGAACGCGGTACGGGTCAGGTCAGCAACGGTTACCATCTGCCCAATGGTCTTGCGGCCATCTTCGGAATTATAATGCGGGGCTTTGCCCAAAACGATGGCACTTTCAGCGTCGTGCGAAAGGTAATTAAGCGTAGAGACAATCGACCAACGGTCCATCTGGGCTTGGTTGATCTGCTGCACGCCGTGATAAAGACCGGTTGTGTCGCCGAGGCCGACGGTGTTGGCGGTGGCGAACAGGCGGAAGGACGGGTGCGGGGTTATGATTTCATTTTGATCGAGAAGGGTCAGTTTACCGCCCTCCTCCAACACGCGCTGAATTACGAACATAACATCTGGGCGACCAGCGTCATACTCATCGAACACAAGCGCGCAAGGATTGCGCAGCGCCCACGGCAGGATGCCTTCCTGAAATTCGGTGACTTGTTTGCCGTCTTTCAATTTGATCGCATCTTTGCCGATCAAATCAATCCGGCTGATGTGGCTGTCGAGGTTCACACGAACCGTTGGCCAGTTAATGCGCGCAGCCACTTGTTCGATGTGGGTCGACTTACCCGTACCGTGGTAACCTTGGATCATCACGCGGCGATTGAACTGGAAACCTGCAAGAATGGCGAGCGTTGTATCCGGGTCGAATTTATACGTCGGATCAATATCGGGGACGCGGTCTGTGCGTTCCTCGAAACCTTTGATCACCATATCGGAATCGAACCCGAAGAGGTCACGGACGCTAAGGGGCTCGGTTGGTTTCATGTTGCTTGTCATCGGTTCTATCCATCGTACTGAAATCTGCGCGCAGGCCGTTTATATTCAAAATTATGTGTGTAACATTCGGCGCCGGCTTGCAAGGGGAAGGAACGCCGCTGGTCGTGACGTTATTTCTCGATAAAACTACGAGAGCCTTTGATTTGCTCCCAAGCCCAGACGACCTCCGCCAAGCGTTCTTCGTCGTCGCGACGCCCGCCGTTAAGGTCGGGGTGCATAGCTTTGACGAGCGATTTGTAAACCTTGCGGATTTCAGCCTTGGTCATTGTGTCCTTGGCGTCCATGATTTCCAGCGCTTTGCGTTCAGTTGGCGGCAAGCGGCGGGCACGGGTGCGTGGATCTGCGGCAGGGTTTAACGTGCCGTTTTCACCGAGCACCTCGTATGGGTCGTCAAAGCCGAAGCGTTTGAATGCCTGCGATTCAACGTTTGCGCGACCGCTGTTGATAGCGTCGCGGAAAGGTTTGGTATCGCGGCCCCAGACTTTATCGGATTCGACCTGTTCTTCGAATTCAGATTCGGTGTGATTTTCGAAGAAATTCCACTTCTTATTATACTCGCGGATGTGTTCCTGACAGAACCACACGAACTCTTCTACATTGTCGGGGCTTTTGGGTGCGCGGAATTTGCCTGTTTTTTTGCAACCTGCACTCTCGCATTCACGCGAGGAAGACTCGATCGCGCCGGACAAGCCACGACGACGGGAGCGGCGTTTTTTATCCGCAGACACCGAAATATCAAAGTTTAATGGTGAGGGCCGTCTCATTGCAGGCGCTCCTTTCAGCTTTCCGACTCAGGCTCAACACAATACTGTTTGTGACAGAATGGCCAAGGCCTAAAGCAAACGGAGTGAAATATTTTGACGTATAGCGAACGGATAACTCAAAAACTGACCGAAGCGTTCAGCCCTGTTGAGTTGCAGGTTATCGACGAAAGCGAGCAACATCGCGGT
>CALCGO010000200.1 GCA_937901055.1 uncultured Rhodobacterales bacterium | reverse complement strand
CTGGTTCCAGCATGAAGTTCATGAACTTGAGTGCGTTGGCGCGGTTTGGTGCATCTTTCAACAGAACGATGTTATCCATCCAAACCACATAACCTTCTTTGGGAAAGGCGTATTCAACGTTCGCGCCTTCTTCGCGGGCCTTGGCCGAAAAGCCGGACCAGATCATGCCAACAGAAGCATCGCCAGACACAAGCACATCTTTTGCCACGTCAGAGCCAAAGCTGGCCCAATGTGGTTTTGCCGCAAGCAACAGATCGTTCAGCGCCTTGAGCTGTTCACGATCAGTGGAACATTGTGGGATACCCAAATACATCGACCCAAGAGCGAGGAGTTCGCCTTGGCTGTCCAACACGTTGATCTTGCCTCTAACTTCCTCTGGCGGATCAAAAACCATCGCGAGCGTATTGATGTCGCCTTTGTAATCGTCACGGTTCACAGCAAAGCTCGTGGAGCCCCATTGGTATGGAACCGAGCTTTTACGCTCTGGATCAAAGCTAAGGTTCATTTGCTGATCCATGATGTTGCCAAAGTTTGGCATCTCGTCGCGTGTGAATGTGTCGAGCATGCCTTCGCCGCCCATAATGTCGACCATATAATCTGACGGTACAGCAACGTCATAGGTCCCCATTTTGCCAGCCTTGAGCGAGGCCAACATGGCTTCGTTGGAGTCGAATGTATCCATTGTGACTTCGACGCCAGCTTCGGCCGCGAACTTGTCGATCAGGTCTTGCGGCAGATATTCAAACCAGTTGTAAATTACCAGTTTGCCTTCAGCACTGGCGGCATTTGCAGCAAGTGAAATGGCCAGCGCAGAAACGCCAAGTTTCAGTAGTTTTTTCAATTTAAGTCTCCCTTGGTTGAGTGTCGTCGTCATTTATTCTTTTCCCCCATCCGACCGACGAAATAGGACAGGGTGACAAAGACCACGGATACCAGAAGCAGCAGTGTGGAAATTGCCATAATGTTGGGTTTGATGCCTTGCCTGACGGCACCATAGATTGCAGTGGGCAGGGTTTCGACGCCTGCACCTTTGACAAAGTTGGTGATAATAAAGTCATCCAGCGAAATGATAAATGCCAGCAAGAAGCCCGACAGGATGCCCGGCGTCATGAGCGGAAGAAGGATCAAGCGAAAGGTCTGAAATCGCGTGGCGTACAGATCTTGAGCGGCTTGTTCAAACGTGTCCTCGATCCCTTGCATCCGTGCCGCGATGGGCAGGTAAGCAAACGGGATGCAGAACACGATATGGGCCAGTACGATCGTTAGGTAACCAGCCTTAAAGCCGATCGCCGAGAAGAAGATAAGCGTAGCAACGGCGGTCACGATTTCTGGTACCATCAAAGGCAGATTGATCAACGCAAAGCTGGCGGATTTTCCGCGAAACTTGCCAGAGCGCAGCATAGCCGTGGCCGCCATGGTCGCGATGATTGTGGCGGATGTGGCGGCAATCAGCGCAATCGTGACGGAGTTGAAAGTGGCGGTTCTGAATTTTGGAGCTTCGACCCCAAAGAATACTTCTTGGTACCAGCGCAAGGACATACTGTCCCAACGGGTGATCGAGGCGCTGTCGTTAAAGGAATAAATCATCACAATGATCAGCGGCGCATAGAGTAGGAACAGACATAAATATGTCAGTGGCAAGAAACCTGGAAAGCGGCGCAGGTCGAGGTTTTTAGAAGCCACTATCCCTGCTCCCGTGTTTGTTGACGCGCATAAAGCGTGAGAACCACCAGAACCATCGACAGAAGGATCATCGAGGCGGCAGCCCCAAAGGGCCAATTGCCAGCAGCGCCTTTGAATTGTTCTTCGATCAGCGAACCGATCATAAAGTTTTTCGCACCGCCCAACAGATCGGGCGCAAGAAAGGCGCCGAGGCTGGGTACAAACACAAGGATGCAGCCTGCAATTATGCCCGGCTTCACTGCGGGCAGGATGATTTGGGTCAAGGTTACATAGCGCGAGGCATAGAGGTCGGCAGCGGCCTCGCTGAGTGCGAAATTATAGCGTTCAACGGCGGCGTAAATTGGCAGCACCATGAACGGCAAATAGGAATAGAACAAACCAAGTTGGACAGCCAGATTGGTGTTGATGATGTGGATAGGCTCTGAGATCAATCCTGATGAAAGCATAAGCTCATTCATCGGTCCATTGTCACGGATCAGAAATTTCATCGAGATTGTGCGGATCAACAGGTTCACCCAGTAGGGAATCGTAATAAGGAACAACCAGATAGAACGGTTGCGCCCCGTGCGAGTGGCAATGAACCATGCTGTCGGAAAACCGATGATAAGGCAGAACACCGTGGCCACCGCTGCTTGCCAGATCGAACGCCAGAAGATGGATATGTAGGTCCATTCAATCTTGGGTGCTTCGTCCCCAAAGAGGCCGCGATCAAAGAAAAATTGGTCATAAGCGGCCAGTGAAAATTCCCAGATTACACCTCCGCGAAATTCCTTGGTCAGGAAGGAGTAAATCAGCATCACGCAAACTGGCACCACCAGAAAGAATCCGATGATGACCCAAGCTGGTAAGATCAGCGGTATGCCAAAGCCAGCATAGGTGCTGGTGTTGGAGTTGGGTGTGGGCTGTGGGCCTGCTGCCATCAGTCCACCAACAGACGTGCGGCGTCTGCCTCGAATTCAAGGCCAACCGCTTGGCCGACTTCCGGAATTTGAATTTGAGTGGAGTTTTGCATGCGAACAGTGACTTTTTCACCATCGGTCAAGGTGACTTCGACATGGACGTCAGTGCCAAGATAGATGTGGCGCGATGCGTTGCCTTGCACAAGACCACCGCCTGCTGTTGTGATTGCGATGCGTTCAGGACGCACAGACAGATGGCCCGGGCCAGCATGAGCGCCGTCGGCGGCGGGACACGTGATCTGCGCACCACTAGGCAGGATACAGGAGCCTTTTCCGCCAGCGAGATCAGTGACATTCACATCCAGCAAGTTTGTTTCGCCAATGAAATCCGCCACAAATTTGTTCTTGGGTGCCTCATAAATTTCACGCGCACTGCCAACTTGTTGAACCTGCCCACCCTCAATCACCGCGATGCGATCGGACATGGTGAGGGCTTCTTCTTGATCGTGGGTAACAAAGACAAAGGTAATGCCGGTTTGTTGCTGGATCTGTTGCAATTCCAGCCGCACTGCTTGGCGCAGCTTTAGGTCTAGTGCCGATAGCGGTTCATCGAGCAACAGCACCTTTGGGCTAGGGGCAAGGGCGCGGGCCAAGGCGACACGTTGTTGTTGTCCACCAGACAGCTGGCTCGGCATGCGATCCGCAAAAGCAGTGAGCTGTACGAGCTCCAACACCTCTCCGACACGGGCCTTGGCCGTGGCTTTATCTTGGCCGAGGCGAAGCAACCCAAACATCACATTTTGCGTGACATTCATGTGCGGGAACAGCGCGTATTGCTGGAAAACTGTGTTAACTGGCCGTTGGTTTGGCAATAAATTTGCGATGTTTTGGCCGTACAAAACAATCGCGCCTTTGGTGATATCTTCAAAACCAGCGATGGAACGCAACAAAGTGGTTTTGCCGCAGCCCGATGGGCCAAGCAGCGTGAAAAATTCGTTGTCTCGGATATCGAGATTCACGTCTTTTAACGCTGTGAATGCGCCATACATTTTGGTGACGTTCTGAATATCAACTGCGATGTTGTCGTTTTCTGGCACTTTATTTCCAATCAGCCAAACGTGGCTGCACCCCCAATTATTGACTCTTAAGCGTATTCGGTGCAATTCGAGGGGTATATACCCCCAAAGAGGTACACATTCGTGGACGCAGAAGAGTCTGAAATCCTGTTGGCGCGGACGATCAAATCATTGAACGAAGATCAGTTTGCCCAAAATTTAAATCTCTGGCTGCGCGCGCTAGTGCATCAAGATAACACAACGATTTTGACATACTTTCGCGATCAAACACCGCGCTTACTGATGACGGACGCTGAAACTTCGGAAGTACACCGCAACATGGAATCCGTATATTTGCGGGGGGCCTACTTGTTGGATCCATTCTATGAACTGCACCATTCTGGCGCCGAGGCGGGGCTCTATCGGATTTCAGAGATTGCGCCTGATCAATTCAATCGCAACCGGTATTTTAACGACTACTATCGCCGTACAACGTTGATTGATGAAATTGCTTTTGTTGTTTGGCCATCACCAGAAATTGGTGTCCACGTTTGCCTAGGTCGCGACGAACGATCTGGCCAAAAATTTTCGAGGCGCGAAAGATTAGCCGCGAAACAAGTGTCTCCAATTGTGGAAGCCCTTGTTTGCGCGAATTGGGCGAAACTGCGGTTTGGCAGTGATGATTGCAAAGAACGTGTCGTTGATCGAATGATCCGTTTGATTGCAGAAACCCAAGATATCAATTTGACCAATCGACAGGCAGAAGTGGCGCTTTTGGTTCTTCAGGGGCATTCGTCTACGTCAATCGGTCTGCGCCTTGGGATTTCGCCGCAAACCGTAAAAGTTTTTCGCAAACAATTGTACAAAAGGTGTGAAGTTTCATCCCAAGCAGAGCTGTTTGGATTGATGCTCCCGATTTTGTCGTCTCAAAATGAACCTTTCACATTGTAGAGTTACGCGCGGCGGGATCTCGTTCTGTAAGAAACATTCAAGCCGTGCCCAACTTTGGGTTGGGGCGCATTTCTTTTTTGACTATCGTGGTGTCAGATTAAACTGGCTCCGCAAGTGTGGTAAAAATGGAAAACAAAGACGATACGATAAAGGGATGCTGCACGCCGTCGCGTGGGGAAACGCCGCTTTCTGTAGCAACTGCAAAGCGCGTGTCCTCCGTTGAGCAAAGCAAATCTGCGATTTTGATTTCAGTTGGCAAAGCCTTGGTTGGAACCAACGTGGCAGGTATTCCGAATGACGGGGAAACACCGTTGCGCAATGTGAATGTGAAACCCTTTCGTATAAGCCCCACTGTTGTGACAAATGCAGAGTTTGCGGAATTCATCAAGGATACGGGTCACAGGCACTGTCAGACAAAGCGAGCTTGAGCTGTGCAGGGTAGTTTCGCAACCTCGCCATATGGCAAAACACTCCCCATTCAGGTACTTTAAAACGAGCCCTGAGACCATCCGCTTGGC
>CALCGO010000199.1 GCA_937901055.1 uncultured Rhodobacterales bacterium | reverse complement strand
CTACAACTGCAATATGCAGCCGCTTCTGTGGTCCATTATTGCTCCGCGTTTTACACTTGTCGGTCGCATCAGGCGAGCAATCCAAATCGGAAGCACAAGGCTTGGGGGATTTTGAATTTGTACCTTGGCAGATCGGGGCAGTGATGTAGCTCAGGCCACATACTCGAAAACGGCGCTAGCTTATGGAGCAAAAGTGGTGATATGACAAATGCAACGGCGAGCTTGGGAAAACACGATAGACTCTAAGCTGCCATTGCAGGTGGCTGGCGTTTGAACAGAGTCTTCATATGGCGTCACCGCTTGAACAGTATTGCTTGGCGGCCCTAATTCGAGGCCAACGATTTAGGATTGAGAGATGACGAATTATCTTTACCAAAACGATTTGCCTGACGATCTGGATCTTGGATCTGTCGTTGCGATTGATTCCGAAACGATGGGGTTGCTGCCGCATCGTGATCGGCTGTGCGTAATCCAACTGTCATCCGGTGACGGGAATGCACATCTGGTGCAGATATCACAAGACCAGACAGAAGCGCCGAACCTTTGCAAAATGCTGTCTGACCCAGAAGTGTTAAAACTTTTCCACTTCGGTCGCTTTGATATCGCCGTGATGCTGAACCGTTTTGGTGTTGTGACAGCGCCGGTGTTCTGCACCAAAATCGCATCCAAACTTGTGCGAACATATACCGACCGGCACGGTTTGAAAAACCTGCTGCAAGAGTTGTTGAAGGTAGATATTTCCAAACAGCAGCAGTCCTCGGACTGGGGTGCGGAAATTTTGAGTAAAGCACAGATTGATTACGCTGCTTCGGATGTTTTGTACCTACACCGGTTGATGGATATCCTGAATGAGCGACTAGCACGCGAAGGCCGGACTGAAATGGCGCAGGCCTGTTTCGAATTCTTGCCACACCGCGCTGCGCTGGATTTGGCCGGTTGGCCGGACGCCGACATATTTTCGCATTGAAATCGATGAATTGCGGTATACTTATGCTGTAATCTTTACGTGCGGAGTTTGACTGAATGGGTCTGGGAATTGGCGGATATACCCGGTTTGTTACAATCACGAAGGTCGTGTTGCCTCTGATCGCAATCGGCCTGCTTGGGACGGTTTTTCTGTTCACCAGTGACGATAGTCTGGACGGCGGGCTATCGTTTTCGCAAGCGGATCTGGAGACGCTGGAGTCCGGCATGCGCATTGTAAGACCCAGAATGTTTGGAAGTAATCCGGGCGGAGACTTGTATAATTTTGTGGCGGACGCGTTGCTGCCCGACTCGCTAGATCCCAGTCTGGTCGAAGCGCAGAAGATCTCCGGTGAGATACAATACCATGATGGTGGCACGGTTCAACTTAGCGCTGGCAAGGCCGAGTTTATGCTGAAGGGGAACCAAATTCGCCTTAGCGGCGGGATGTTGGTGGTGTTGGCTGACGGCGCGCGGGTGACGGGCGAAGGGTTGTTGGCAGAACTGAAAACAGGAAAATTGACTAGCAACGGCGCAATTTCCGCAATCAGCCCATTGGGCGACATACAGGCGGGAAACTTCCGAGTTGAACCTGTTGAGGCTGATGGTGAAGAAAAGCAGATGATTTGGTTTGAAAACGGCGTTACACTTAGTTTCAAACCGGAAAGCTGGACAACAGAAGAGGCGATTACCGAATGATGAAATCCGTTACACTGGCCGCTTGTCTGGCGACGCTTACTTTTATCAATGTCGGCGCAGCCTTGGCGCAAGGCGCACAGGTCCCGTTCGCAGGACTGCAAGTCGGCGCGAATTCGACGGTGGAGATCGCCGCTGAATCGTTAAGCATTGATCAAGATTCCGGCAAAGCTGTTTTTGCAGGCGATGTTGTCGCGGGTATCGAAAACATGCGCCTTAGTGCTGATGTGGTTGAGGTGGTATATGCCGCTGGCACGGAAGGCGGCACCGGCGCGATTTCGGGATTGATAGCGAAAGGCCACGTAGTCTTTTCAAACGGCGTAGAAGCGGCCGAGGGCGATTTCGCTGACCTCGACCTTGAAGCTGGCGAAATAGTCATGACAGGCAATGTTATCCTGACGCAAGGTCCGAACGCACTGTCTGGTCAGTCCTTGCGGATCGACTTAAACACGGGAACCGCCCATATCGAAGGCCGCGTTCAGACCATTTTCCAGACCGGGGGAAGCGAGTGAACGATACTCCGGAATTGACGATCGCTGATGGTTCTTCTGGACTAACGATCTCGCACATCGGCAAAAGCTACGGGCGCCGCCCTGTCCTGCGCGATATTTCGATGACTCTACGGCGGGGTGAAGTTGTGGCTTTGCTTGGGCCGAACGGCGCGGGCAAGACGACGTGCTTTTATACGGTTGCAGGGTTAGTTTTGCCAGATTCAGGTTCAGTGCTGATTGACGGGGTCGATGCAACGTTTTTGCCGATGTATCGCCGCGCTAAACTGGGGATCGGCTATTTGCCGCAAGAGGCCAGTATTTTTCGTGGTATGTCTGTCGAAGATAACATCCGTGCGGTATTGGAATTATCAATTAAGGACCGCGAGCAACGCAATCATATGCTGGATGAATTGCTGGCAGAGTTTTCCATCACGCACCTGCGTCGTGCCTCGGCGATTTCTCTTTCTGGTGGAGAGCGGCGCAGAGTCGAGATCGCGCGTTGTTTGGCGGGTCAACCCTATTACGTCCTGTTGGACGAACCGTTTGCTGGCGTTGACCCAATCGCCGTCGGAGAAATCCGTGACCTCGTTTCCCAGTTAAAAAACAGAGGGATAGGCGTTCTGATTACCGACCATAATGTGCGCGAAACCTTGGATATTGTGGATCGGGCATATATCTTGCATGATGGTACAGTTCTGAAAAGCGGAACGCCCGCAGAAGTTGTGGAAGACATTAATGTCCGTCGGGTCTATCTGGGAGAGCAATTCCGGTATTGACGCCTCGGTTTAATCGGGAAATTCCTGCTAAATGGCGCTTGGACCCAGATTAGAAGTCAACCAGACCCAACGCTTAAGCATGACGCCACAGTTGCGTCAGGCGATTTCTCTGCTGCAAATGTCGAATGCGGAACTTTCTGATCATATCGCTGAAGAGGCCGAAAAGAACCCGTTATTGGAACTGGTTGAGCCAGAAGAACCCCACGACGTTCCCGTGTCTCCGTCCGAAGTTGCACTGCGCGGCGACACTGAATCACTGGCATCAATCCCAAGTACGGTATCGTTTGGAAACCTGGACAGCTTGGATCCATTAGAAAATATCGAAGCCGAAAAAACATTGCGCGAATTGCTGCGAGAGCAAATTCATGTGTCCGACAGAAACCCGGCTCGGGTAGCCTGTGCACTGACCTTGATAGATGAGCTGGACGAAAACGGCTGGCTTACATCCCCGCTGTTTGAAATCGCGGACCGTCTTGGCGTTCCTCAGGCCGCGGTTGAAGAGGCGTTGGAGGTGCTCCAAGCTTGCGACCCCGTGGGGATCGGGGCACGAGATTTACAGGAATGCCTTGAAATTCAGCTTAAAGATATGGGCAATTTCACAAGCGTGATGCAAGTTCTGACGACCAATCTGGCCGCACTGGCCGCCGATGATTTGTCCGAGTTGGAGGCTCTCGCCGAAGTGCCGCGCCACGAATTGGACGACGCCATCAAAGCATTGCGGCAACTTAATCCGCGACCCGCAGCGCATTTCGACAACAGTTTCGTTCAAATCGCGATTGCCGACGTTTCCGTCAACCCCAGCCCGGTTGGCGGTTGGGCGGTTGAGCTGAACACAGATGCATTGCCCAAGGCGTTGGTGAACGAGAAATACTTTAGCGAGGTCGCCAAAGACGGCTCCGAAGCGTCCGAATACGTGACCGAGTGCTGTGCGAATGCCCGCTTTCTGGTCAAAGCGATGGATCAGAGAGCTAAAACAATCCTGAGGGTGGCAACTGTAATCGTCCGTCATCAAAATCGGTTTTTTGATGAGGGTATAAATGGCCTCCGCCCCTTAACCCTCGCCGCTGTTGCCAAGGAGTTGGACATCCACGAGTCGACCGTCAGCCGTGTCACCAACGGAAAATACCTTTACTGCCAGCGCGGAACGTTCGAATTGCGGTTCTTTTTCGTGCAGGGAATCGGACGTAACGATGGTGGTAATGACATCGCGGCCCCCGTCGTTCGAGAGAAAATTCGCAAACTTGTGGCCGAGGAAAAGCCGGGTAACGTGTTATCCGACGAAAAAATCGCAAAAATTCTGCAAGAAGAGGGCGTAGATGTTGCACGCAGGACCATTGCGAAATATCGTGAGACTATGGGTATACTTTCTTCGAGTCGGCGGCGACGTAAGCACAATTAATTTGGTGCTGCGTTGAACCAGCATTTAGCCAATATTATGTGTTTATTGTGGATGTTGACTCTGGAAGCGTCTACCCCTAGGTTCCGCGCGCTGTGGAGCTGGGCATTTTAACCCATCGTCGGACCCATAGTTCGACTAACCTCGGGGAGAGATCATGAGAATTCAGATCAACGGAAAACATATCGATGTGGGCGCAGCCCTAACCGAACACGTGGAAAAACATCTAAATGCGTCTGTCGGAAAGTATTCCGAGCACCCTATTGATGCGAACGTGACCTTTTCCAAAGACAGCCATGAATTCGTCTGTGATATCTCTGCGCATCTGTCCACAGGGCTGAACGCGCAAGCCAAAGGTCGTGCGGGAGATATATACGACTCCTTTGAAGGTGCGGTTAACCGTTTGGAAACCCAGTTGCGCCGTTACAAGCGCCGCCTGAAAGACCATCACAAAGATCGTAAAGATCCGATCGAAGCTATGGGCGTTCCGTCCTATATTATCGCTGCCGGGTCGGATGAGAACGAGCCTGAAACCCTACAGCCAGTTATCGTCGCTGAAATGGAGACTAAAGTTCAGACTCTGTCAGTTGGCGAGGCCGTGATGCACATGGAATTGTCGGGTGCCAATATGCTCGTATTTCGCAACACCACGCACGGAGGTGTGAACGTAGTTCATACTCGTGAAGATGGAAACATCGGCTGGATAGACCCACGTAACATTAAGTAGCCGTTAACGGCTACACTATAAAAGAGACCCGGTATGGAGCTTTCTGAGATCCTGTT